>QCSL01000026.1 GCA_003209165.1 Synechococcus sp. AG-670-B23
AATCACAATGTGATCCTTTGGGTCACGATCAGGGTTGCCGTCTCGAAGGCTGAATAGGGTGTTCATTCCTGCTGCTCGAGCGGCATCGCATTCGGCCCCATTGTCACTCACAAACCAAATATTCTCTGGTACGCTGTTGAGCTGATATGCAATTTTGGTATAACTACCGGTGGATTTTTTGGGGCCGGTATGTGTGTCAAACCAGTGGCTAAATAGGCTTTCTAGGTTTCCTTCTGAACTGTATCTATATAAAAGTTGTTGTGACTGAATGCTGCCCGAAGAGTACGCGGATAATGTCAATCCCTGTTCATGCCATTGATGCAGGCATACTGCTGTTTCTGGAAAAAGTTCGGCTTTGAGTTCTCCTTCTCTGTAGCCATATTCCCAAATCTTGCCCTGCAGATCTTTGAGCGCTGTCGACTTTTTGTCGATTGAGATTAGGTGCTTGAGGTATTGGATTAAGCCGTCGGCTTTGTGAACTTGCTGTCGATCAGCCTGATTTTTAAGCAGCAAGCTTTCGATTGATTGATCATCTGACCATTCCTTGTTTGCGCCTTGAATAGCCCTGTTTTGAGTGTTGTTATTCCAGTGCTGTTTGATGAAATTGCTGAGTTCCCGCTTGGCAAAGGGAAACAAAATCTCACTCACAAAGCTTACTGGACATGTTGTGCCTTCAATGTCGAGCAGAAGATGTTGATTCATGATTGATGTGCGATCTGCATCTGGGTTAATTTCACCTTCAACAGAAACTCCAGGATTTCAAGGTGTTGTTTGCTGGCTTCCAGGTCAGCCCCCCATGCGTAAAGACCGTGACCTGCAACGAGAAACCCGCAGGGTGCCGATTTCAAGGAGGGTGCGATGGCATCGCCCAGCTCTTGCATCGATTGACTATTGCTAATGATCGGGATGTTGATGCTGGTGGCGTGGGTCTTGATGCCTACCAGACCTTTCAACATCTCCCACCCCTCCAATAGGATTCCTCTCTTGCCTTCGTAATGACGGGATAACACCGTTCCTGCTACGGAATGGGTGTGCAGCACAGCTCCCGCTTGGGTCGCTTCAACAATGCGCAGATGCAACGATGTTTCGGCGCTGGCCTTGCCTTCACCTTGTAGGACGTTGCAGATTTGATCCACCACAATCAGCTGATCAGCACGAACCTGTCCTTTGTCCACGCCACTGGGTGCCATGAGCAACTGCAGGGGCTGATGCTGCAGCACAACGCTGAAATTGCCTCCGGTGCCATCGCACCAGCCGCGTTTGTGGATGCCTTGCATCACCTCGGCCAAACAGTCGCGCTGGGTTCGGCTGGCGTTCACAGTCCGTAAATCCCTACATCTTCTATACAGGAAAAAGAGATTGCGCTGCATTGACCCTTCCCCCCAGTTGCCGCTGGACCGGAGACCACCTAGAGGTGCTGGACCAGCGGCAACTCCCCGGTGCTGTCGTGTTTATGCATCTAATGGTGTGGCAGGAGGTTGCTCAGGCGATCACCACCATGGCTGTGCGCGGTGCCCCAGCGATTGGTATCGCTGCGGCTTGGGGGGTTGTGCTTGCCGCGAGGGCTGGTGATGACCTCCCCAGTGCCATCCATGGTCTGCGTGGGTCACGACCGACCGCTGTCAATTTGGGCTGGGCCCTCAACCGGATGCAGAAAGCCATTGCATCCTCAGGATCAATAGATGTTTCGGCGCTGGCTGGTGTGGCAGCTGGGCTTCAGAACGAGGATCGTTTGCTCACCCAGCGGCTGGTGGATCACGGCGTTTCACTGCTGAATCGGGGGTGTCGTGTCTTGCACCATTGCCACACCGGAGCGATCGCTACGGGAGGGGTTGGCACTGCCCTTGGGGTGATCGCAGCAGCCCATGCCCGTGGCCTTCTCCGCCATGCCTGGCTGGATGAAACGCGTCCCCGCCTGCAGGGGGCTGCCCTTTCTGCCTGGGAGTTAGGTTGTCTTGGTGTGCCCTGCACCGTGATTGTCGATGGTGCCAGCGGATTGCTCATGCGTCGTGGTGAGGTGGATGCCGTGTTGGTGGGCTGTGACCGCGTCGCCGCCAATGGCGATGTTGCCAACAAGATCGGCACCTACAACTTGGCGCTTGTGGCCCGAGCCCATGGCGTCCCCTTTTATGTCTGCGCCCCTGGTAGCAGCATTGATCCAGCCACGCCCGATGGGGAAGCGATCACCATCGAGGAACGCGTTGCAGAGGAGATCACCCACGTGCGCGGTGTTGAAGTTGCGGCTCCTGGGGCCCAGACCTGGAATCCCGCCTTTGACATCACGCCAGCTCACTTGATCACAGGGTTGATTACTGAGTTCGGTGTGCTTTGCCCGCCCTATGGGAAGGCTCTCTCTGCTCTTTCGCTTCCTAATCAGCTTTGACAGGTCGGGCACCAATGGGTGCTTCGGCCGGACAACTTCTCCCTCTGGATCGGCGTTCCACAACTGCGGCAGGGTTCTCCTCCACGTTGATAGACCCAGGCCTGGCCTCCATAGTTGCCATTCACCCCTTCAAGATCGCGGAAATCACTGAAGGTGGTGCCGCCGGCTCCAATGCTGATGGTCAGAACATTGACCAACGCATCGCGCAACCTCTCCAGTTCTTTGAGCGTCAGCTGCCCTGCAGGCGTGAAGGGAGCGATGCCCGATGCGAAAAGGGATTCATCCGCATAGATGTTGCCCGCTCCGGCCACCAGGGCTTGGTCCAATAGCGCTGTTTTGATCGGTCGGCTGCTGCCCTTGAGCTTTTGCTTCAGGTATGCGGCTGAGAAGTCGGCGCTGAATGGTTCAGGGCCGAGTCGCATCAAGCCTGTGATCACCTCCTCAATCGCCTGGCCTGGAGGCACCCACCACATCTCCCCGAAGCTGCGCACATCCACAAAGCGCAACTCCTCCTCTTTGGAATTCCAGAGGCGAACACGGGTGTGCTTGCAAGGTTCTGAAGGCTGCTCATGCCATTGGAATTGTCCGGTCATGCGTAGATGAACACCCCAAACACCGCCCTCTGGCTTCAGGGCTGCCATGAGGTATTTGCCGCGGCGCTGCCACTGGCCCACTGTTGTGCCGCAGAGGCCTTGTACAAAGTCATTAGGTCCTCCAGGGCTGGCAATGGCCCTTGGTCTGCAGACCTCAACCTGTGCAATTTTGAAGTCGACAAGACGATCTGCCAGTCCCCGACGGACCGTCTCGACTTCAGGGAGTTCAGGCAACGGCCTCAGGCCGGCTCGAGTTCCGCCTCAGCGAAATTGTTGGTGTTGATGCCCCCGTCAACGCCCTGCAGGCCGCTGTAGTTGACCTTTTCGAAGCGAACGACAACCGGGTAGCGGATACCTGAGGTGTCTACGGAGGCAACGGTGCCAACTTCGTTGAACCAGTAGGACTCAGGACGCTTGATGCGCACCTTGGCGCCGCGGGTGATCGCCATCGCTGGGCATGTAGTGATGCAATCGGAGCGTATCTCGTGGAATGGGTGTTGATCACCGCTGCGTCACAGAATGTCGTCCCTTGGTTGTCGGCGCCCCTTTGACAAGTTCCATCGCTCTTGATCCAGATCCGTCCTTGCTGCAACTGGATTTGCCGGACCCGGAGCAGGACGACATCAGCACGATGGAATTTCTGGCCCGCCTGGAACAGGCCTGGGCCGTCTGTGACCGCTTTGATCTGCAGACCGAGATCTGGCGTGGACGCATCCTTCGCGCCGTGCGGGACAAGGAAAAGCGAGGCGGTGAAGGGCGGGGCGCCGGATTTCTGCAGTGGTTGCGGGAGCGGGAAATCAGCAAGACCCGTGCCTATGGCTTGATTCAACTGGCCGAATCCGCCGACAGCATGCTCAGCGACGGCACTCTGGAGGAGAGCAGCGTGAATCAGTTCTCCAAGCGGGCCTTTATGGAAACCGCCCAGGCGGTTCCCGAAGTGCAGCTGATGATTTCTGAAGCCGCCAACGAAGGTCAGGAAATCACCCGCAAGCAAGTGCGCCGTCTCACCGATGAATTCACCGCGGCCACCAGTCCGTTGCTGCCGGAAGAGATTCGTCAGCTCACCCAGGAGAATCTGCTGCCACCCCGTGCGGTGGCTCCTCTGGTGCGTGAATTGGCCAAGCTTCCTGAGCCGCAGCAGGAGGATCTGCGCAAGGTGCTCCGCGATGAGCCCGAACTCGATCGCATCAAGGATGTCACCACAACAGCGCGGTGGATCAGCAAGGCAACGGAGTCGGGCATCGCCGTGAGGGCCTTTCAACAGGGTGAACTTGACCTCGACCGTGCAATGCAAGAGGCCCAGCGCCTGGATGCCCTTGGCCTGCTGGCCGATGCGGTGGGCCAGGCCCAGGCCCTTGAGTCGGCGGTGCTCAAGCTTCACACGTCCTGGCGGCGATTGGGGGGGCTTCAGGAGCGCCTTTGGGTTGAAAGCGGGAGCAGCACGCCCTACCTGCGCGATGTGCTGAATGCTCTGCAGACCCTTAGCGGCGCAACGATGCGTGTGTCGTTGGGAGAGCTGGCCGGTGGCAAGCGGGTGCGGCTCCAACTGGTGGAGGAGTCTCCCGATCAATTGGAACCCCCGCCGCTGGTCTGACACCAGGTCTTGTGCTCGATAATCTAAAGCCTCCACATCTGGTGTGTTCTGGCTTCACTTGAGCGTGCACTGCAGGCCCATTTCGGTTGGGATGGCTTCCGCCCTGGGCAACGGCCAGTAGTGGATGCCGTCCTGGCGGGTCGGGATGCGCTGGCAGTGCTGCCCACCGGCGGTGGCAAATCGCTTTGCTATCAGCTGCCGGCATTGGTGCGCGAAGGCTTGGTGGTGGTGATCTCACCGTTGGTGGCGCTGATGGAGGACCAGGTGATGGCGCTGCAGCGACGGGGAATCGCTGCGGCCTGCCTCCACGCCGGGCTGGATCGAGCCCGACGCCAGCAGGCCTTGGAGCAGCTGCGGGACGCCACGCTGCGTCTCCTCTACATCGCGCCAGAACGACTTCAGGGTGAGCAGACCCAGCTGATGCTGGAACGCCATGCCATGGAGGGGCGGCTTGTGGCCCTGGCGGTGGACGAGGCCCACTGCATCAGTGCCTGGGGGCATGATTTCCGTCCCGATTACCGCCGGCTTGGCCAGATCCGCAGCCTCTGCCAGGGAGTGCCGATGGTGGCCCTAAGCGCTACAGCAGCCCCACGGGTGCGGGCCGACATCATTCGCCTGCTCGACCTGCGTCGACCGCTTGTGCAGGTGAGTTCCGCCCGCCGGGACAACCTTGACTACACGATGCAGCGCCGCCCGAGGGATCCCATGCCACAGGTGTTGGAGGCATTGGAGATGTCTCGTGGCGCCGCGCTGATCTATGCCCGCACTCGTCGTTCCGTGGAGCAGTGGGCGGAACGTCTCAGAGGCCAAGGGGTTGCCGCTACGCCTTATCACGCCGGCTTGGATCCTAAGACCCGCCAGCAGGCCCTGCGCCTGTTTCTTGAACACGAGCGGCCCGTCCTTGTTGCGACAGTGGCTTTCGGGATGGGCGTTGACCGTGGCGATGTCGGTCTTGTACTTCACCTCGATCTGCCGGCCACGCCGGAGGGCTATCTGCAGGAATCAGGCCGTGCCGGTCGAGACGGCAAGCCGGCCCATTGCCATGTGCTGTTTTCGCCGGGTGACCGTACCAGCCTGGGGTGGGCCATGCAGGCCTCGGCTCGGGGCAGTGACGCCCTGGAGGACCGTCGCCGCATGGACCTGGCGCAGCAGCAGCTGCGTCGAATGGAGGCTGTCGCGGAGGGTGAGATGTGCCGTGAACAGGCCTTGCTGCTGGCAGTCGGCGAGTTGGTGGGTCCCTGTGGACGCTGTGATCGATGCATGGACGAACCCAAACGACGCGACTGGTCAGCCCAGGTGGAGAAGCTTCTGGCCCATCTGGCGGAGCAAGACGGCACGGACATGCGCCGCCTCGGTGAGCACCTGGCCATGCATGAACCCGGACGCCATGAGCGCTGGACTTGGTTGGCCCGTCGGCTTGTTCAGGAGGAGTTGATTCAGGAAAGCAATGACGGTACTCAGCGGCTTTATCTCCGCGAGAGCGGCCGGAGATTCCTGGATTCCCCCTGGCCGCTCGATTACGCCGCCTGAGTTAGCTCAGGCCTTGGCCTGACAACGGTCCTTCACCAGGTCCTTTTCGAATCGGTTCTTCGGCGCTTCCCAGGTTTTCCAGCTCCCATCTGCACCGGTGGCATTGATCTTCTTGGCCGAACAGTTCACAGCTAGGTACAAGGCCTGACCCTGGGCATTGAGGGTCGGCACGACCTGACTGCCTCCCATGGGCTGCCAGTTGCCCCAGTCCACCTGGAGGGGGCCATAGCTGCGCCAGTTAGCCGTCTTGGCCAGGGCCTGCTTGGGCTTGGCGGCTTGGACAGGCTTGGCTTTGACCACAGGCTTGTTGGTCTGAACTGGTTTGGTTTGCACCGTTGGCTCCACCGTCACAACTGGCGTGCTGGCGGCGGCAACCGGTTTTGTTTTTTCTGGCTGCGGTTGGGCGGTGATCGGTACCTGGAAGGAAGGATCCGTCAGATAAAGGCGAGTTCCCACCTCGACCTTGTTTGGGTCGGTGAGCTGGTTGATGCTGATCAGGCTGGCCACCGGCAGCTTGTAGGCCTTGGCGATCTGCGTGAGGGTCTGCCCTTTCATAACGGTGTGTTCTGTGGCGCCTGGTATAGGGGTCACAGCCAACGGCTTGAAGGCAGGACGAGGCACCACTGCGTTGCTGGGGAGTTGCAGGGTCTGACCGACCTCCACATGGTTTGCATTGCGAAGGTTGTTGAGGGCCATTAGGTCGCGATTGCTGACCCGGTACTGGCCAGCAATGCCGCTGAGGGTCTCACCGCTCTTGACGCGATGCCGGCTCGAGCCCGCCGTCACGGTGGGGCCTGGCACTTGCAAGCGGCGCCCGGCTTCAACAAGGTCTGGATTGCGGATCCCATTCATCCGCATCAGGGTGCCAACGCTCACCCCGAAGCGGTAGGAGATATCCGAGAGCGTTTCGCCGGATCGCACCGTCACCGAGGCAGCCGTGGCAGACAGGGGGAACCAGGCCGTCAGCAGCAGGGCGGCTAGAGCGGTACGGCGCATTCGTCTCCGGCAGATCCCCGCAAGATACGGTGCCTGAGGTAATCCGCCAGCCCCCAGAGCACCTGCTGCAGAACGGATGTGGTGGCGATGAGCACGCCTTATCCAGCCAGCCGCTTCAGCAGGTTGAGATCCACCTTGTAGGGCGGGTAACGCAGCTTGAAATCAAACTGGAAGGGGCGCTTTAGCACCGCCTTGTGGTGGCTGAACGTGTCGAAGCCGCTTTGGCCGTGGTAGCTGCCCATCCCGCTGGCGCCTACGCCGCCGAAGGGCAGTTGGGGCACGCCGGCCTGCATCACCACATCATTGAGGCAGACCCCACCTGAGCTTGTGGTGGTGAGCACCTGCTGCTGCTGGGCCTCATTACCGCCGAAGAGATAGAGCGCCAACGGTTTGGGCCCTTTGCGGATCTCCTGAAGGGTTGTCGTGAGGTCCTCGAGCACCAGCACCGGCAGGAGAGGGCCGAACAGTTCTTCGGCCATCAGCGGATCGTTACGGTCCTCCACGCGGATCACGGTGGGGGCGATGCGTCGTTGCTCCCGGCTGATTTCGCCTCCGATCAGGATGCGGCCGTCCGCTCTGGCGGTCTCCAGCAGCTGTTCCAGTCGATTGAACTGGCGCTCATTGATGATCTTTCCCAGTTGTTCCGAGCTAAGGGGGTCGGCGCCGTACATCGCGGTTCTGGCCTCCTCCATCGCCTTCAGCAGCCGCGAGCGCAGCTCGGGTTGCACCAACAGATGGTCTGGAGCGATGCAGGTCTGCCCGGCATTGATCCCTTTGCCCCAGATCAGGCGTCGGGCCCCCACCGTCAGGTCGGCACCTTCGAGAACGATGGCCGGGCTCTTGCCCCCCAGTTCCAGGGTCACTGGCGTGAGGTGGGCAGCAGCCCCCTCCAGCACCTTCCTTCCGATGCTGCCGCCCCCGGTGAAAAAGATGTGGTCGAAGGGCATGGCCACCAGGTCGGCCGCCACGGCTCCATCCCCCTGCACGACCTGCACCACCTCAGGCTCGAAGTGCTTAGGGATCAGCCGTGCGATCAGATCCGCTATGGCACTGGCGTGTTCCGAGGGCTTGAGCACGGCGGTGTTGCCAGCAGCTAGAGCACTGATCAAAGGTCGCAGCGTCAGTTGAAAGGGATAGTTCCACGGTCCGATCACCAGAACGCACCCCAGCGGTTCCGGCACAACCTTGGCCTGGCCGGGGCGCAGAGATAGAGGTACAGCCACGCGGCGCGGGCGCATCCACCGCTCCAGCTGCCGGCCGGTGAGCTTGAGCTCCTGTCGCAGTGCGACCAGCTCGAAAAAGGCTTCGGTTGGTGGTTTACCGAGGTCGGCGGCGAGGGCCTCAAGCACCTCCGATTCATGCTCCTCCACCAGGGCGGAGAGGCGTTGCAATTGCTCTCGGCGCCAGGCCAGGAGACGTGTCAGCCCAGCTCCCACGAGCTCCTGCATCTGGCTCAGTTGCGATTGGGTGAGGGGCACGGGGCTGACGATCAGGCCAGTCGGGTCTAGCAGTGGTGAATCTGCAACCGGGGGATGACCCCAGCGCTTCCGTGGTGGTCAGGGACGGTCATCTACCAGTTGATCGTTCGCAGTTATTCCGATGGGAATGGCGATGGCACTGGTGATTTCAAAGGGCTTGCAGCGCGGTTGCCTTATCTGCGCTGGCTGGGGGTCAACACCCTCTGGCTAACCCCCATTTATCCGTCTCCCCTTCGGGACGGGGGCTACGACATCACTGATTTCACTGGCATCCATCCGGATCTGGGCGATCTGGCCTCATTCCATAGGTTCCTCACCGCGGCCCACAGCCAGGGAATGCGTGTGATTTTGGACCTTGTCCTCAATCACACCAGTGACCTGCATCCCTGGTTCCAGAGGGCCCGTTGGGCGCCCAAGGGCAGTCCGGAAAGGGATGTTTACGTCTGGAGTGACGACCCCAAGCGCTATCCCGATGCACCGGTTCTGTTCCGGCACTTCGAGGCTTCGAACTGGGAGTGGGATCCGGTAGCCGAGCAGTACTTTCTACACCGTTTCCTGCGTCATCAGCCCGATCTCAATTACGAGAACCCCTGGGTGCAGGACACGATGCTGGAGGTGGTCGACTTTTGGCTGGACCGCGGCGTGGACGGGTTCCGTTTGGATGCGGTTCCGTTCCTGTTCGAGTCAGAGGGCACCCGCTGCGAGGGGTTGCCGGAAACCCACGCCTTCCTCAAGCGGCTGAGGGCGCGGGTGGATGACCATGGCCGTGACGTGCTGTTGCTGGGAGAGGCGATTCAGCCGGTGGAGGAAGCCGCTCCTTACTTAGCGGATGACGAATTGCATGGGGCCTTCAACTTCGTGCTTACCGCCCATCTGTTCGCAGCCATTGCCAGTGGTCGCACCCAGCAGCTCGGGGAGTGTCTGATGCAGGCCGAGGAGGCGGTACGTGGTGCCCGCTGGGCCTTGCCCCTGCGCAACCATGATGAACTCTGGTTGGGAGATGGTCACCTCATCAGCGATGAGGTGATTCAGACCATCCGAGTGGGCCTACCGCAGGGGCAGGGTCATTGGTTGAACTGGGGCATCAACCGACGCCTGGCTCCACTCCTTAACGGCGATCCACGCTCCAACCGGTTGCTACATGGGCTCCTCTACAGCCTTCCGGGGATGCCATGTCTGTATTACGGCGATGAACTGGGCATGGGCGACTGGCCTGGGTTGAGAGACCGCGATCCCAACCGCACGCCGATGGCTTGGACGCCGGCCCGCAACGGTGGCTTCTCCACCGCCCCCGATCCGCTGTTGGTGCTGCCACCAATTACCGCGCCTGGATACGACTACCGCGTGGTGAATGTGGAGGTGCAGAAGCAGCTGCCGGGGTCTTTGTTGAATTGGCACCGCCGCATGCTCACCTGCCGCCGGCTCCTGCCAGCCCTGAGGCATGGCACCTTTCGGTTGTTGCAGAGCCCCCACCCCGGGGTGCTGGTGTACATCCGCTGCACTGAGGCGATGACGGTGCTCGTGGCCGCCAATGTCACCGCCGCTGGAGCATCTCTCAGTTTGGACCTGACGGAGTGGGCCGGCGAGCGCACCCGTGAGGTGATGTGGGGCTGTGAGTTCCCGCCCGCTGCAGCGGAGTGGTTCGTGAACCTTCCGCCCTACGGATTCAATTGGTGGTTGATCGGTGAGGTGGAGCCTGCCGCCACGCCCGCTTGATCCAGCAGGGCCTCAACCTGGGGCCGGAGCCGTTCGGCCTCGTTCAGGTCCACCATGGCTAGACGGCAGCGGCGGGCCAGTACATCGCTGCTGCTGCAGGCATGTTCCCGCTGGATGGCATGTTCTAGCTCTGCGGAACAGAGGGGGATCACTGGGCTGAGGGGCTCCCGTCGCTTGGGCTCGGCGGCTTCGATTAAGGCCATTGCATCCAAGCCATAGGTGCTTTGGAGATGGGCGACTTGTGGGGCCCTTAGGGCGGTGTCTGGTAGCAGGGCTTCGAGTTGGTGTTTCTGGCGTTGGAGGCCGTCCAGAGTTGCCTCCAAAGACTTGGCTGCCCCCCGCAGCGGCATCTGTTCAGGGGTGGGCAGCGCCTGACCGAGCTGTCGTTCCACTGCGGCCAGAGTGTCATCGGCCATCGGTCGGCAGGTGGTCCATTTGCCCCCCATCACGCTCACCAGGCCACAGGCCAGGGTTTCCACCTCGTGCTCTCGCACCACACGGCTGCTCTCCATGCCCTGATTCGCAGGCTTCAGCAGTGGTCGTCCCCCCGCCCAACGGCTGCTCACCTTCGGATGCTGGAGCTGGGGAAACCAGTCCTGCACGTACTTGAGCAGGTAGGTCTCCTCCTCCTGAGAAGGGGATGTGGCGCTCTCTGTCGTGCAGGCTTCATCCGTGGTCCCCACCAGGGTGCGGCCGTGGAAGGGGAGCATGAAGAGCACGCGTCCATCTGCGGTAGAAGGCACTAGAAGCCCAATGCCCTCTGGGCAGAGCTTATCTTCTAGAACGATATGCGCCCCTCGGCTGGTGAGCATCCGTGGAGGAGCATCAAGCTCCGCCATCTGCCGGATCTCATCAGCCCGAATGCCCGTGGCATTCACGAATGCCGAGGCGCACCAGCGTTCCCTTTGGCCCGTCGCGGATTCACTGATGGCGGCCTTGAGCTGGCCCGTCGCGTCGGTTTCCAGGTGCACCACCCGACAACGGGTGCGCAGGGTTGCCCCCCGCTGCTCCGCAGTAAGCGCCAGCAGCAGGTTGAGGCGTGCATCGTCGAACTGCCCATCGCTGTACGCCACACCGCCTTGACATGCCTTCAGCAGAGGCAGGGCCTGACGCATCTGCTGCTGAGACAGCAGACGGCTGTGGCCGATGCTCTGTTGACCTGCCAGGGCGTCGTACATCCCCAGCCCAAGTCGGTAGTAGGCCTGTCCCCAGAGCTGTTGTGTGGGCAGGGCTAGCTCGAGTCGTTGGGCTAGGAACGGCGCCTGTGCCAACCAGTGACTCCGCTCGAGCAGGGCTTCCCGCACCAGCCTCAGCTGCGCCAGGTCCAGGGTTTTGAAGGCCAGCTCCAGGTAGCGGACCCCCCCATGGAGCAGCTTTGTGCTGCGGCAACTGGTGCCTCCGGCGATGTCTCCGGCCTCGAGCAGGGCCACGCTGAGGCCCCGTCGCGTGGCCTCGAAGGCCACGCTGGCACCACTGGCACCCGCACCGATGACCAGCAGGTCCATCTGGTGATCAGCCATGCCACCCTAGGCTTTTGGACACGGCGTCCTGCCAGCGTGCCCGCCAGCTGTTGCGCTGGGATGCATCCATCTGTGGATGGAACAGTTCTGCGCCGTCACGCCGCGCGGATGCGAGCTGCTCGAGGTCGCTGATCACCCCAGCCTGAAGGCCTGCGAACAGCGCCACCCCCCGGGCGGTGCTTTCGAGGCTGGCGGGTCGCCGCAATGTCAGACCAGTGCAATCCGCTTGCGCTTGCAGCAGAGGATCAGAGGCTGCGGCGCCACCATCCACCGCCAGTTCACCCAGGCCGGTGCCGAGCGCCTGCTCCGCGAGCTCCACCAACGTCGCTACTGACAGGGCAATCCCTTCAAGCGCTGCGCGGGCGATATGACCGCGTCCACTGTCACGGGTTAGGCCCACCAAAACACCGCGCGCCAGGGGATCCCAGTGTGGTGTCCCCCAGCCGGTGAAGGCAGGCACGAGCATTACACCTCCTGAATCCGGCACCGAACGCGCCAGTTCATTGACCTGGGGAGCCTGATTAATGATTTGCAGCCCATCCCGCAGCCACTGGATCACGGTGCCGGCGTTGAACAGACTTCCCTCAAGGCAGAAGCTGGGTGTTCCGGATGCATCGGTCCAGCCGAGGGTGCTGAGCAGACCTGCATTCGATCGTCGGACAACGTCGCCGGTGTTGATCACCAGAAAGGCCCCCGTGCCATAGGTGCACTTGCCTTCCCCGGGCTGCAGGCAAAGCTGGCCCAGGGTGGCGGCTTGTTGATCGCCAAGCATCGCCTGGATCGGCAGGCCTGCAAAGGGAAGATTCGATGCAATGCGCCCGAACTCTCCGCGGCAGGGCAGCAGTTCGGGGAGAGCGTTGGCGGGTAGCCCTGTGAGGTTTCGGAAGTCATCCACCCAGCGCTGCTGCTCCAGGTCCATCAGCAGGGTTCGGCTGGCATTGCTCATGTCACTGCCGTGGTGCTGGCCGTCGGTGAGTTGCCAGAGCAGCCAGCTCTCCACTGTGCCGAAACAGAGGTCATCGCTGGCCGCGGCGGCTTGGGCATCGTCGTAGTGATCGAGCATCCAGCGGATCTTGCTGGCACTGAAATAGGGGTCGAGCAGCAAGCCCGTGCGTCGGCACCACTCCTGCTCCAGGCCCTGCTGCTTCCAGGCCTCGCAGATGGCGGCGGTGCGGCCGTCCTGCCAGACGAGGGCCGGTCCGCAGGGGAGGCCACTGCTGCGGCGCCAGAGCACGGTGGTTTCCCGTTGGTTGGTGATTCCGCAGCTCAACACTGCCTTGCGCTGCCCATCGCTGAGCTTGGAATCGAGTTGCACTAGGGCCTGCCGCTGGCTGGTCCAAATCGCTATTGGGTCCTGTTCCACCCATCCGTCAGCGGGGTAAGCAATCGGCAGCGGTGCACTGGCGCTGGTTACCAGATCCCCCGAGCTGCTGAACACTGCGGCTCTGGAGCTGCTGGTGCCCTGATCGAGGGCCAGAAGAAGAGGCTGTTCAGCCATGGCCAATGTCTTTCTCTCCTGCTAGCGAGGAGATGGCTGACTGCAAAGGTTTTGGCAGTGATCACTCCGTTTCAAGACCCACCCGCCTGGGTGGCGGATGCGGTGCTTTACCAAATCTTTCCCGACCGGTTCCGCCGCAGTGGCCGGGTCGATGCGCAATGCCATCTCGTCCTGAAGCCGTGGGGTACGGACCCTCGCGAGGAGGGATTCCAGGGCGGGGATCTCTACGGAGTCATCGATGCTCTCGGGCGGCTCCAAGCCATGGGCATCACCTGCCTTTATCTCACGCCGATCTTCAGTTCAGCTGCCAACCACCGCTACCACGCCTACGACTACTTCGAGGTTGATCCGCTGCTGGGGGGCAACGCTGCACTCAGGGAACTGATCGACGCCGTGCATCAGCGCGGCATGAAGTTGGTTTTGGATGGAGTCTTCAACCACTGCGGCCGCGGCTTTTGGGCCTTTCATCACGTGGTGGAGAACGGTGCGGATTCGCCGTACCGGGATTGGTTCCATGTGCACCGTTGGCCTCTGCAGCCCTATCCCGCCGCAGGCGACGACTGTGGCTACGACGGCTGGTGGGCTTTGCCTGATTTGCCCAAGTTCAACCATGCCAATCCAGGCGTCCGGGAGCACCTGCTGGCGGTTGGCCGTTACTGGCTTGAGCAGGGGATTGATGGCTGGCGTCTCGATGTTCCTGCGGAGGTCCCTGCCGACTTCTGGGTGGAGTTTCGGCAGATGGTGCGGTCCACTAACCCGGAGGCCTGGATCGTTGGAGAGGTGTGGGGTGATGCGACCACCTGGCTGCAGGGCGACCACTTTGATGGCGTGATGAATTACCGGCTTGGTTGGAGCAGCATTTGCTGGGCTGCCGGTGAGGCTCTGCGTCGGGACTATCGCAATTCCGAATACCCCCTTGACCCGCTGGATGGTCAGGCCCTGTTGACCATCTGGACGACGACAATGGGTTCCTATCGGGATGTGGTGAACAGGGCCCAGATGAACCTGCTCGACAGCCATGACGTGCCCCGTGCACTTCACAGCCTCAACAACGACTTGGCGGCCCTGAAGTTGGCCCTGCTGCTGCTCTTCCTTCACCCGGGAGCGCCATGCGTCTATTACGGGACCGAAGCTGCTCTGGCAGGTGGCCCTGAACCGGGGCCATCCGGCGGGCCTGGACCAGCCTGCCGTGAGGCCTATCCCTGGGATGCTCCCTGGACCGCAGATCTGCGTCCCTTTATTCAATGCCTCACAGAACTCCGGTGCGCCCATGAGGTCTTGCGGAGGGATGGATTGCAATGGTCAGCCCAAGGGGCGGACGCGCTAGTGGGCATTGCGGATGGCCTGCGGGTCGTGATTAATCGCAGTCGCTCCATTCATGTGCCCCTAACGGTCGAGTCAGACAGCTCCATCGTTTGGAAGCTCGGAACTGCCGACAGTCGAAGTGTTGGACCGCAATCTGCTGTCGTTCTGGGATCGAAGCCAATCTCCCCTGGTGCCGAGGGGAGGAAGAAAGCCCTTGTCGAGACTTGAACTCGAGACCTCTCCCTTACCAAGGGAGTGCTCTACCGCTGAGCTACAAGGGCATGTGGAGGATGGGCCGGGTTGGATTTGAACCAACGTAGGCAGAGCCAGCGGATTTACAGTCCGCCCCCATTAACCACTCGGGCACCGACCCGAACCACACCGCAAGAACTTACCAGTCGGTGTGTCCTTGACCACGATCTCGATACGATCTGCCGAGCTGAACCGATCTCCAGCCATGCACGTTCTGCTGCTGAACGGTCCGAATTTGAACCTGTTGGGCCAGCGTGAGCCTGGGATCTACGGCCATTCCTCTCTGGCCGACATCGAAGCGGCGCTGACCCGGGAGGCGGAGCAAGAATCAGTGCAGCTGGATTGCTTCCAGAGCAATTTCGAGGGTGCATTGGTGGACCGGATTCACCAGGCGATGTGTCGATGCGATGGGATTTTGATCAACGCCGGGGCTTACACCCACACGTCCATCGCCATTCGCGATGCCCTCGCTGGCGTGGCGATTCCCTACGTGGAGTTGCATCTCAGCAACACCCACGCCCGGGAGGATTTTCGCCATCACTCCGTTCTGGCTGAGCGCGCTGTTGGCGTGATCTGTGGTTTCGGACCCGATAGTTACAGCCTTGCCTTGAACGGATTGCTCAGCCACCTGCGCAGGAACGCATGACCACTACCGTTCCGTCGAAAACCGGCCCTTTGAAAACTGTTGCGTCGATTCGCTGGTTGGCTGCACCCACCAGTTGGAGCTGGGTGGAGCAGGCCAACGCCCGGCCGATGGAGGTCCTGATCGATCACGCCCACTGCGAACGCAAAGCTGCCGGGGCTGCGGTGCAGATGATGTTCCGCTATCTCTGCGAACCGGGGCTGGGCGAAGCCCTCAGCCCTCTGGCGCGTGAAGAGCTGGAGCACTTCGAGCAGGTTCTTGCTTTGATCAAAGGGCATGGGCGCTACCTTGAACCAATGGCTTCTCCTGGCTACGGCGCCGACCTAGCCCGACAGATCCGCAAAGGGGAGCCGCAGAGAATGCTCGACACTTTCCTTGTGGCCGGCCTGATCGAAGCCCGCAGCCATGAGCGCATGTCCCTACTGGCGGAGCACAGCCCGGATCCGCAGTTGCGGGAGCTCTACAACGATTTGCTAGCGAGTGAAGCGCGTCATTTCGGGCTGTACTGGGTGCTCTGCGAGCAGCGCTATCCGCGGGTGCTGATTGTCGAGCGCCTCGAGGTGCTGGCTCGGGCCGAAGTGAAGGCGCTGGAAGGAGAGTTGGAACGCCCTGAAGATGTGCGGATGCATTCCTGTGGTGTGGACATTACTCAGATGAGCTGAGCGGCCTCCTGCAAGGCCTCCAGCCTGGACGCTCGGAGCACACCCTCCACGCCGAACTGACGCAACCGTTGCTCCAGCGCCTGATTGGCCCCGGCGATGAACAGCGTGCGTCCCGCTGATCGCGCTTCCTCCACCATCCGTTCAATCGCCAGAGTTGCGGTTATACCGATGCGAGGCACGTCGGTGAGGTCAAGGATCAGCACCATGTAGCTCTGGATCAACCCCATCCGTGCACTGATTCCTTTGGCGGCGCCAAAACTCAACGGGCCACGCAGACGGAACAGCATCAGGGCCTTGCCGCAGCGCTGGATTAGGGCTTCTTCCTCGGGGGAGAGATTGGCGTGAATTACATCCCTAGCATCGGCAGGGTTGTCCTCCTCCATCCCCTCTAGTTGAGACCGTGTGATCGCGTCCACGGTCAACAGATTGGCCACGAACATCCCCACCAGGACCCCCCAGATCAGGTCCCAGAACACCGTCATCAAAAGCACGGCGTACATCAGGGCGGCTGTTTTCGCTGAAAGGCGGTGGGCGCGCAGCAGAAAGCCCCAGTCGATGATGTCGAGGCCAACTTTGATCAGGATTCCCGCCAGCAGTGCCGTGGGGATTTGTGCTGCCAGAGGTCCTGCCCCTAGCAGCACGACCAGCAGCACAATGGAATGGGTCATGCCCGACCAGGGCGTCTGACCTCCGGATTTGATGTTAATCACCGTTCGCATGGTGGCTCCGGCACCGGGAAGTCCCGAGAGGAACCCAGCCACTGTGTTGGCGATGCCCTGGCCGATCAGTTCACGGTTTGAGTCGTGGTTGGTCTGGGTGATGTTGTCGGCTACCAGAGAGGTCAGCAACGAGTCGATAGCACCGAGCAGGGCGAGAACCATGCCGGCTTTCACCAGCTCCGGCAGGTGCTGGCTGAAATCGGGGAACACCAGTTGCAATCCGCCTTCGGGGATCGCTCCAATTCGTGCGATGGGCTCAAGGCCCAGCTCCACCAGCACGTTGTCGTTGAACATCACCAGTGACAGCGGCGTCACGATCAGGAGCGCCAGCAGAGGCGTCGGCACCCACTGACGGATGCGCAGGGGAGTCAGGAACACCACTGCGAGTGTCATCAATCCAACGGCGAGCGCGGCTGGATTCCAGCTGGGCGCTTCGATCAGCGACTGCAGGGATGCAACGACGCCGCCCCGCGTGCTCACCCCGATGAAGGGGCCCAGTTGCAGCACCAGGATGATGAAACCTATCCCCGACATGAAGCCCGAGACCACCGAATAGGGCACCAGGGTGATGAAGCGCCCCAGCCGCAGCACCCCGAGCAGGGCTTCAAACACACCACCGATGACCACAGCGGCCATGACCAACGGCAGCATCTCGCCAGCATTCAGGTCCCGACTGATCCCGATGGCAGCCAGGCTGGACACAATCCCTGCCACGGTGACGCTCATTGGTCCGGTGGGTCCGCTGACCTGGGCGGGCGTCCCTCCGAGAAGGGCCCCTAGAAATCCGGTGACGATTGCGCCATACAGGCCGTAGATGGCGCCGCCTTGACCCAGGGCGGCATTGCCAAAGGCCAGGGCGAGAGGCAACGCGACCACGGCTGCTGTCAGTCCACCAAGCAGGTCGCCTCGGATGTTGCGCTGATGCAGACCGTGAATCAGGGCCATGTCAGTTCAGGCTGCTCCAGCGGCTCAGGGCCTCCAGGGACTGCACGCCAACTTTATCGGCGTCCATCGGGAAGAACCCCGGTGGGATAGGCCAGGATCTCTGCCGCATTGCAGGCTTCGGCTTTCTCCAGCAGCTGTTTCGGTTTCCGGCACTCCACGTAGGGCAGCTCCGCTCCCGCCTGTTTGCCGAAAAGGTTCATCTGTTTGAAGCAGGCTGGGCAGGTCCAGGCGCCGTAAAACCGGGCTCCAATGGCTAATAGATACTTCGTCAATTCGAGGGCTTGGGGCCTGGAGTCGTGCAGGGGCTCTCCAATCGTGCTGGCCCATGGCGCTGCAAATCTCGAGGTGCCACCTACACTTCCGCCAACTGCGACCAGCACGGTTGCCAGCAGGGATGAAGCAATGCTTCTCATGCCGATGCAAAGTTGGCCTGAAGCTAGGTCGCATTGATGCGTTCGGGCTTCCCTCCATGAGGAAGCAACAACCCAAGCTCTCTTGCGGCGAGACTAAGTAAATCACTTAACCGGTATGGCAGGCAGCGGATACAAGGACTATTTCCAAGTGCTCGGTGTCGATCGCAGCGCCGATGCCAATGCCATCAAGAAAGCCTTCCGCAGCTTGGCGCGCAAATATCACCCTGACGTCAACCCCGGTGATGCACAGGCTGAAGCTCGTTTCAAGGAGATCAGTGAGGCCTACGAAGTGCTCTCTGATCCCGAAAAACGTCGTCGATATGAGCAATTTGGCCAGTACTGGAATCAGGCAGGCGGCATGGGCGGGGGAGCAGCACCTGGCATGGATGTCGACTTCGGTCGTTACGGCAATTTCGACGATTTCATCAACGACCTTCTGGGTCGTTTCGGTGGACCGGCAGGTGGCGGTTTTCCGGGGGGTGGATTTCCTGGAGGTGGATTCGCTGGAGGCGGTTTTCCCCGTGGCGCCCAAGCTTCGCGTGCTCCGGTGAATCTGGATGCCGAAGCCACGGTGAATGTGACCTTTGTGGAAGCCTTTCGGGGCGGTGAGCGCAGCCTCTCGGTGAACAACGAGCGTGTTCAAGTGCGCATTCCCTCCGGTGTGAAAAACGGCTCGCGCCTGCGGCTAAAGGGCAAGGGCAACCTGCAACCGGGAACCGGACGGCGGGGTGATCTTTATCTCAACTTGAAGGTTCAAGATCACCCGATCTGGCGATTGGAATTGGACCAGTTGCGAGCCGATCTGCCCGTCAGCCTCGATGAACTGGCCCTTGGCGGCATGGTTTCGGTGATAACTCCCGATGGTGAGGCGCAGGTGAGCATTCCGGCAGGCACGGCTCCAGGTCGCAGCCTCCGGCTGAAGGGCAAAGGGTGGCCCTCTAAGACAGGTCGCGGTGATCTCCTGCTGACGCTGACGCTGGCCATGCCGCCTTCCTGGAGTGACGAGGAGCGCCGCTTGCTAGAGGAATTGCGTGCCAAGCGCACAGGACACCCACGTCAAGAGTGGCTTCGTTCAGCAGCCCTGTGATCGGGTGACCCTTACGATCACACCTTGTGTTTGAGTCTGATGGAGCTCACCTACCGCCCCCGTCGTCTTCGGCGTACGCCCGCGCTACGCGCCCTGGTGCGTGAGTACAGCCTCTCAGCTGCAGATTTCATCTACCCCCTCTTTGTGCACGAAGGCGCCGAGGTGGAGCCGATTGGTGCCATGCCCGGTGCCAGCCGTTGGAGCCTGGCGGCCCTCACTGGAGAAGTGCAGCGCGCTTACGACCTGGGGGTGCGTTGCATCGTTCTCTTCCCGAAGGTGTCTGAGGGGCTGAAGACCGAAGACGGGGCCGAGTGCTTCAACGCCAATGGCCTGATCCCGCGCGCGATCAGCCAGATCAAAGAAGCCGTCCCTGAGATGTCGATCATGACCGATGTTGCCCTGGATCCCTACTCCTGCGATGGCCATGATGGGATCGTCAGCCAGGACGGTGTTGTCCTCAATGACGAGACGATTGAACTGCTGTGCAAACAGGCTGTTGTGCAGGCTGAAGCAGGCGCTGATCTGATCGGTCCCAGCGACATGATGGACGGCCGAGTCGGAGCCATCCGTGAAGCCCTCGACGATGAAGGCTTCGAACATGTGGGAATTATCAGCTACACGGCGAAGTATTCCTCCGCTTACTACGGACCTTTCCGCGAGGCTCTGGACTCTGCCCCGCGTGCTGCTGGCAGCAAGCCGATCCCAAAAAACAAAGACACTTATCAGATGGATCCCGCCAATGCTCGTGAAGCCATCACCGAAGCCCAGCTTGATGAGCAGGAAGGCGCCGACATCATGATGGTCAAGCCTGGTCTGGCCTATCTCGACATCATCCACCGCCTGCGCCAGGAATCAGAACTCCCCATCGCTGCTTACAACGTGAGCGGCGAGTATTCGATGGTGAAGGCCGCGGCGGAACGGGGCTGGATTGATGAAAAGGCTGTCGTGCTGGAAACTTTGCTGAGCTTCAAGCGTGCCGGTGCGGATCTGATCCTCACGTACCACGCCTGCGATGCAGCGGCTTGGTTGAAGGAGGCCTGATTCGATGGCAACAGCCGATCAACCGACGGGTGTCGATCGTCTCGGTCACGTTGCGATCCGCGTTGAGAACGTCGATCGGGCTGTTGCCTTCTACACCGATTTGGGCATGCGGCTGGTCTGGCGCGCCGACGACTGGTGCTACCTGGAAGCCGGGGAAGGACGCGATGGGCTCGCCTTGTTAGGCCCAAATTACAAGGCTGCTGGCCCACATTTCGCCTTCCATTTCCGCGATCGTTCAGAGGTGGATGTGATTCACGACCGCCTCAAAGCGCAGGGTGTGCAAGTTGGTGCCGTCCATGACCATCGAGACGGCACGGCGTCTTTTTATCTGAAAGACCCGGAAGGCAACTGGCTCGAAATGCTTTATGAACCCCCAGGTGGCATCCCCTCCAACTGCTAATTACTTGAGACAAGAGGCGGATCGGGCTCAGCAGGAAACCCTCGAACTTCTTGAGTGGCATCGGGTCTGTGACCATCTCAGCGGCTTTGCCAGCACCGGCATGGGTCGCGATGCGGCACGGGTTCAACCGCTACCAGCAAGCCTTGAAGAGTCTAAAAAACGCCTGGCCGAGACCGTTGAAATGGCGGTGCTGGATGACCTCACTGAGGGGGGAGTCAGCTTCCGCGGCGTGCAAAACATCGAGCCAGTGGTGCTGCGCTGCGGCAGGGGCGGCGTGGCCTCCGGTGAGGAACTGCTGGCCGTGGCGGAGACGTTGTCAGCGGCCCGTCGCCTGCGCCGTCAGATCGACGACCCCGAGCTGCGACCGGTTTGCACCACGTTGATCGAAACGATGGTGACGCTGCCGGAGTTGGAGCAGCGGCTCAAATTTGCCCTCGAAGAGGGAGGTCGCGTTGCTGATCGCGCCAGCTCGGCGTTGTCGGCGCTTCGGCATCAATGGCATGGCTTGCGCCTGGACCGTCGCGACAAACTTCAGGAGTTGCTGCGGCGCCTGGCTCCATCCCTGCAGGACAGTGTGATCGCCGAGCGTCATGGCCGTCCGGTCTTGGCGGTCAAGGCCGGTGCGGTTAGCCAGGTGCCCGGCCAGGTGCACGACAGTTCGGCCTCAGGCAGCACCCTTTTTGTGGAGCCCCGCTCGGTGCTCACGATGGGCAACAAGTTAGTGGAGCTGGAGTCCCGCATCCGGGATGAGGAGCGCAAGGTGTTGGCGGAGCTGAGTGCTCTGGTGGCTGACGAGGCGTCTGCCCTCAACCAAGTGGTGGCAGTGCTGCGAACGCTGGATCTTTCGTTGGCCCGCGGGCGTTACGGTCGCTGGCTTGGCGGCGTGGAGCCGCAGCTTGAGCAGGCGCCGGAGGCTCCCTTCAGCCTCGAAGGGTTGCGGCACCCCCTTCTGGTCTGGCAGCACCAACGGGCGGATGGGCCGCCGGTGGTCCCCATTTCGGTGGAGGTGTCCCCGAAGCTGCGGGTGGTGGCGATCACCGGGCCGAACACCGGTGGCAAAACGGTCACCCTGAAAAGCATCGGCCTCGCTGCACTGATGGCCCGCGCCGGCATGCTTTTGCCCTGTTCAGGGCAACCCTCCTTGCCCTGGTGTGCCCAGGTGCTGGCGGACATCGGAGATGAGCAATCCCTGCAGCAGAGCCTGTCCACCTTTAGCGGCCATGTGAAGCGCATCGGGCGAATTCTTGAGGCGCTGCAGCGCGGTAGTGCCCCTGTCCTAGTGCTGTTAGATGAGGTAGGTGCTGGAACGGATCCCAGAGAGGGAACGGCTTTGGCCACAGCCTTGCTCAAGGCTCTTGCGGATCGAGCTCGGCTCACGATTGCCACCACCCACTTCGGTGAACTCAAGGCCCTCAAATACGACGACGCTCGTTTTGAGAATGCCTCTGTGGCCTTTAATCCTGAGACATTGGCCCCTACCTACGAATTGCTTTGGGGAATTCCGGGACGCAGCAATGCATTGGCGATCGCGACACGCCTGGGGCTCGATTCCGACGTGCTGCGCAAGGCCCAGCAGCTTCTGGCTCCAGGGGGTGACGGTGAGGTCAATAGTGTGATTCGCGGCTTGGAGGAGCAGCGTCAGCGCCAACAGGCCGCGGCAGAAGACGCTGCAGCACTCTTGGCACGCACTGAGCTATTGCACGAGGAGTTGCTGCAGCGCTGGCAGAAGCAAAAGCAGCAGACCGCGCAACGCCAAGAGCAGGGCCGTAAACGCTTGGAGCAGTCGATCCGCCAGGGCCAGAAGGAAGTTCGCACACTGATTCGCCGTCTGCGTGATGAGCGCGCGGATGGGGAAACCGCGCGGCAGGCTGGGCAACGGCTGCGCAGCTTGGAGGACCATCACCGTCCCACCCCTGAACGGCATTCACCCAAGCCGGGGTGGAGTCCGTCAGTGGGGGATCGCGTGCGGTTGCTGGCTCTTGGCAAGGCTGCAGATGTCTTGGCCATCAACGATGACGGCCTTCAACTGACGGTCCGTTGCGGGGTGATGCGCACCACGGTGGATCTGGCGGCGGTGGAAAGCCTGGATGGTCGTAAGCCCGAGCCGCCTCCAAAGCCAGTGGTGAAGGTGCAAGCCCGTTCAACCGGCGTCGGTGGTGCACAGGTGCGCACCAGCCGCAACACCCTTGATGTCCGTGGCATGCGGGTGCATGAGGCCGAAGCGGCTGTCGAAGAACGCTTGCGCAGTGCCAATGGCCCGGTTTGGGTGATTCACGGCATCGGTACCGGCAAGCTCAAGCGCGGCCTGCGCGCCTGGCTGGACACTGTGCCCTACGTGGAACGGGTAACGGATGCTGAGCAGGGGGATGGCGGACCGGGATGCAGCGTTGTATGGATGCGCTGAGCTGGTTCCCTTCAGCGGCTAACGGATTGCTTCTCCATCCGTGTCAAACAATCGCCAGCCTGTGGGCTCAGGGTCGAGGTTGATTGCATCGCCGGCGTTGATGTTGATCTCCGCTGAAGTCCTGGCATGGATGATTTGATCATCATCCAGGAGCCGACAGGTGAGGATCTGCTCATTGCCCAGACGCTCGCAATGGCTCACCTCGGCTTGGAGATTCCGGTTCGTTGCCGGGGCCAGATGCCAATGTTCGGGCCTCAATCCTGCGGTGAGATGTTGGCCTTCTCGTTGAAGTAAGGGCTCGACCATTTCGCCTTCAACCTGAATGCGTTTTCGGCCCAAAATGAGGGTTGCATTGGGTCCCACTATGACGGGCAATAAGCCCATCGCTGGGCTGCCAATGAATTGGGCCACGAAGATGTTGGAGGGCCACCTGTACAACTCCATCGGCTTCCCCAGCTGTTGCAAGCGCCCTTTGTTCAACACTGCGATGCGGTCGCCCATGGTCATCGCTTCCACCTGGTCATGGGTCACATAGACTGTTGTTGTTCCTAAGTCTCTCTGCAGCTCGACGATTCTTTGGCGTGTAGTCGTTCTGAGTTTGGCGTCAAGATTGCTGAGAGGTTCATCCATCAAGAACACCTCAGGATTGCGCGCCATGGCGCGTCCGAGGGCGACCCGTTGTTTCTGTCCACCGGACAGTTCCTTTGGCCTTCTGTCGAGCAATTCCGTTAATTCGAGAGATCTTGCAACGGTGTTAACCCTGGCTTCGATTTGTTCTTCTCTTACCGACCGCACCCTCAGTGATTTGGGCAATGCTCGCGTGGATAGAAAGACCTGATCTTGGATCCGTTGGAATATGGATTTTGCTTGGCTTCTGCGCAGTCCGAAGCTGAGGTTGTCCCGCACGGTGAGATGCGGGTAGAGGGCATAGCTCTGAAACACCATGGCGACGTCCCGGCGCGCCGGTGGCACACTGCTGATGGGTCTGCTTCCGATTCTGATTTCGCCGCTGGTGGGATTGTCGAGACCGGCGAGCAGTCGTAGCAACGTGCTTTTGCCACAACCCGAGGGGCCAACCAGCACCAAAAACTCGCCATTGTTGATCGTCAGATTCAACTTACGAATCACCTCAACGGGATCGGCGCCGCCTCGTCCTGGGTAGGTCTTACTGAGGTCTTCGAAACGGACGCCGGCCAACGACAGAGCTGCAGCGGCTGAATCTTAGGGTTATGAATTGGATTGAGCCGGCAGCACCGTGCAGTTCATCGATCAGGCACGGATCACGGTCCGAGGCGGGCGCGGCGGCGATGGCATTGCTGCATTTCGCCGCGAAAAGTATGTGCCTGCTGGAGGCCCCTCTGGAGGTGACGGCGGTTGTGGGGCTCCAGTGGTTCTGGAGGCCGACAGCAACCTTCAAACCCTGCTCGACTTCAAATACAAACGCCTGTTCGCTGCTGATGACGGGCGACGGGGTGGCCCGAATAAATGCACTGGTGCATCAGGGAAAGACCTGGTGATCAAGGTGCCCTGTGGCACTGAGGTTCGGCACCTGCCTTCTGGCATTTTACTCGGCGATCTAACAGCTCCGGGTGAGCGTCTCACCGTTGCTTTTGGTGGGCGAGGTGGTCTTGGCAATGCCCACTACCTCAGTAACCGAAACCGCGCGCCGGAGAAATTCACTGAGGGCCGTGAGGGTGAGGAATGGCCTCTGCAGCTGGAACTTAAGTTGCTGGCTGAGGTGGGCATCATTGGTCTTCCTAATGCTGGCAAAAGCACCTTGATCGCCGTGCTCTCAGCAGCGCGACCCAAGATTGCCGATTACCCGTTCACCACCTTGGTTCCGAACCTTGGTGTCGTGCGCCGTCCTAGTGGAGATGGCACCGTTTTTGCGGATATCCCAGGCTTGATTGAAGGCGCTGCCCAGGGCGCCGGACTTGGCCATGATTTTCTGCGACATATCGAACGCACACGTCTGCTGATCCATCTCGTGGACGCTGGATCTGAGGATCCCGTGGCTGACTTGAACGTCGTCCAGCAAGAGCTGGAGGCCTATGGCCATGGTCTTGCGGATCGACCACGTCTGTTGGTGATCAACAAACAGGAGTTGGTGTCAGATGAGGATCTTCCCTCACTTCGCCGAGACCTTGAAGAGACGAGTGGTCGTCCCGTGCTGTGCATTTCCGCAGCGATGGGAACCAATCTCGATCAGCTGCTGGCAGAAACCTGGGCTGAACTCGGGGTTTAACTCGATGCTCCAGAGATTCTTCATGTGATCTGCCACATCAATGGTTGTGGGCTGATCGCTGGAGGGCCATAACAGGAGTGTCTCTCCCATGACATGACTTTTTATACCTGCCTGGACAGCAAGGGTGGCGTAATCGCCCGGTGCCAAACCAAAGAAGATGTGGCTGTGCTTCAACGAATGGGTCGGCCCATCGCTCAAGTAAATGCGATGCGTAATGAGGAGGCTGTCGTCTGCAGCCTGACCGGCAGCCCCTCCGACTACAACGAGGATTACTGAGTCCTCGTTTGGTTTCCCACTCTCGTTGCCTCAGTCGTCGTAGACGCGGCACTCGTCTGCATCGGGATTGGCCTCGCAATGCAGCTCCAGGGAGGTGGGGTCGTGGCTGTCGCCGGGGTGGTGCTCCTTGTATTCCTCAAGTGACTTCAGTTCATCGGTGAGGTGGCGCACTTTGGCCTCGTCTCCTGCCGCTTTGGCAGCTTCAATTTCGGATTGATCCTGCTGGATGTGCTCGTCGATGGACTTCATGAATTCAGACCGTGGCCTTCTGTCACGATACGGGTATTCATTGGTTTTGGAATGGTGGAATCCCGCCTCATGAACATCCGACAACGTTGATCAGTAGTGTCGGTAGCCTTAGCTACCGACACTACTGATCGTTGGTTATGGCGCTAATTCGCTGAGTTCCAGCCAGCGTTCTTCAGCCTGTTCGATGCGAGAGATCAGATCAGCCAGATCGAGGCTCAGCTTGGCCATTTCAGCGCCCTCTTGGGTCATCTCCTGTTCCAAATCCTCTTTCTGCAGCTCCAGTTCAGGCAGCTGTTGATCGAGAGCCGCAAGTTCCTTGTTTTCCTTGAAGTTTCGTCGTCGCGGACCGTCGCGTTTGCTCTCGTGGCTCCGCTCTGGTTTTGGTGTGTGGGGTTTGCTTGCTTGGGTCTGGCTGCGTTCCTCGTGGCGCTGTTGCTCCAGAAACGCGGTGTAGTTCCCTTCGAAACGGTTCAGCCGCCCTTGGTCGAAGCAGAACAAACGATCAACGGTGCGATCGAGGAAATAACGGTCGTGGGAGACAATGATCACGCAGCCTCGAAAGTCCTCAAGAAAGTCTTCAAGAACACTGAGGGTCTGAACATCCAGATCGTTGGTTGGTTCGTCCAACAGCAAAACGTTGGGCGCCTGGATCAGCATCCTGCAGAGGGTGAGGCGGCGGCGCTCGCCTCCCGAGAGCTTGGCCAAGGGGCTGTGCTGCTGGGCTGGAGGAAACAAAAAACGTTCCAGCAGCTGGGAGGCCGTGACTTGTTCACCCCCCAGATCGATCCGGCTTGCGGCTTCCTCGACAAACTCGATCACTTTCCGATCGAGACCCTTGCCATTGTTGAAGGCTTCGGTGTGCTGATCAAGGTATCCAATATGAACGGTCTCCCCGAGCCGCAGGCTGCCTTGGGTGGGCACGCGCCGTCCGGCGATGAGATCAAGCAGGGTGGACTTGCCGCTGCCGTTGGGGCCGATGATGCCGATTCGGTCTTCAGGGCTGAAGCTGTAGCTGAAGCCATCGAGGAGTTGGTGGCCGCTACTGCGGCCACCAGCGGTGACGCCAACTGCTTCGGCTTCGATCACCTGTTTGCCGATGCGCCGGCTGATGCCGGTCATTTGCAGCTTTGCTTTGGCCTGATTGGGTTTTTGCTCGCGCATTGCTTCGATCCGTTGCAGCCGTGCCTTCTGTTTGGTGCTGCGGGCCTTGGGGCCCTGGCGCAGCCACGCCAATTCACGGCGAAGCACGCTTTTGAACTTGGCCGCCGATGCTGCTTCTGAGGCGTCTTCTTCCGCCTTGTGCTGGAGAAAGGTGCTGTAGTTTCCCTGATAAGTGCGGGCTTGGCCTCGGTCCACCTCCACCATCCGCTGCGTCAACTGATCGAGCACATAGCGGTCATGGGTGACTATCACCAAAGCGCCGGGATAGCGATCCAGCCAGCTCTGCAGCCATTCCACGGCAGCGGCATCGAGATGGTTGGTGGGTTCATCCAGCAGCAGCACATCGGGGCAGGCCACCAGGGCTGACGCAAGCCCCACCCGTTTGCGGTAGCCGCCGGAGAGGTCGTCGACCGGGCGCTGGAGATCGCTGATGCCCAATTTCTGCAGCACTTCCCGGCATTGCTGCTCCAGGCTCCAAGCTTCTTCCTCGTCCATGCGCTGGCTGAGCTGACCCAGCTCCGCCATCAGCGTTTCATTGCTGGGGTCAGCGGCAATGGCGTCGCTGAGGACGCTGAAGCGCACCAGCAGATCCCGTTTGGCACCGCAGCCCTCGAGCACCTGCTCAAGCACCGAGAGTCCGGGGGTGATGCGGCTATCCTGGCCTACTAGCTCCACCCGAAGCCGGGGGGAACAGCGGCGTTCCCCCTCACCGAGCGGTTCCTTACCCGCCAGAACCTTCAAGAGCGTGGATTTACCAGAGCCATTGGGGCCGATCAGCCCCAGCCGTTCACCATCACCGATGTGGAGATCGAGATCGGAGAAGAGGGTGCGGATGCCGAAGTCCTTGGCCGCACCCACCAGGCTGATAAGACTCACGGCTTGCCTGCGGGCAGTTGACCGTCCAGATAAGCAAACACGCTCTTGTCGCCCACATCCGCTGCAGCATCCATGCCGAATTTGCGCAGGGCCAGCAGCACCAGCAGCAAAGCTGCACTCTCCAATAAAGCCAGGCAGAGGGGCCCATTGATCAGCCCCACCAGATGCCCCATCAGCGCTGCTGGCAGCAGCAAGGTCAGGCCGATGGCTTCGGGACGTTGAAAGCAGAAAAACTCCTTGAATCCTATGCCTGCCAGGGCGGCAAACAGCGGACCAATGGCCAGGATCCACAGCGGCTGATCTCGGAGGGTGGAGAGCGCTTCGGTGGGTCCGGCCTGCAGCAGAATGGCCCCCCAACCGATGCAACCGCTAAGCCAGAACAGTTGAAGGGCGCGATGCAAGGGACGGAGGTAGATGTGAATCCAGCGCAGCGCCAGGCCCAGGGCCGTGGCCATCGGCAGCACCCAGACCCATGCCCAGGTGCTGTCAAATTGCCACCACTGAAGCAGTCCTAAGGCCAGGCTGAGGCCGGTGATCAACAGGGCGATCCGATATGAACGCACCTCCTGGCGATCGGCAGCGGTGATCGAGTAGGTGCCATAAACGCCTTCAAAAGTTGGATCTGCGCTGGTCATGACGACGCTGCCCTGCTGTTCACCAGTGTGCTCAGGTCGGGACCGGCTGGAACGATGCCGCCGGGATTGAGGGGGAACAAGGCGCCGAAGTAGTCGTGTCGCCAGGCGTCGCCGTCGCAGGTATCCGCTACGCCGGGCAAGGAGTAAAAGCGTTGTCGCCACTCCCAGAGGTTCGAGTAGTGCAAGAGCGGGCGCCGACTGCAGCCAAACAGCGGGGCATAGACCAGCTCCCAGCGGATCAGGGTTGGGAACAAACGCACGTCCGCCAGGCTCAGTGCTTCGCCGCACAGCCATGGACCCTTGGTTTTCAGGCTCTGCTCCACCGCATCCAGGGCAGCGAACAGTTCGGCTTCAGCGCGGTTGTAGGCCGCTTGGTTCCGGGCGAAGCCACAGCGATACACCCCATCGTTGACGGCTGATTGCAGCATCAGCTGCCAGTTCTGGATCACGCCGGTTGACTCCGGCGGTGCGAGGTCAAGAACCGAGTCCCTGTGGGGCCAGCGGTTTAACAGGTCCACAAGTGGAGCACTGTCATTACCCAGCAGGGTGCGGGTCTTTGGGTCTACCAGCACAGGAACGGTGGCCCGGTAGCTGGGGGGAGCCCCGCAGTACCGATACAGCGCCAGAAGCGTGTCGCACCCCTCCCAGGCTGGTTTGAGGGACCAGCGTCCAGCGTTGTGATCCGCTTGTGCCATGAGGAGGGTGACGCTGTCTTGCAGATCGCGCAGTTGATGCACCAGCCAGGTGCGATGTGCCCAGGGGCAACTGCGACCGATCACCAGCAGTGGCCGCTGGCTATCGCTGCGCTGGAGCAGGTCCGCGGGGTCTACAGCAGGAGGGGTGAGCGGATCGCTGCTTGGGCGGGTGTAATTGCCGGCCGCATCGGCTGGGCCCAGTCCACCCATGAGCCGTTGCCATTGCCATCGCCAGCAGCGACGGGCGGCTGTAACCACGACAGGTGGGATTGACATGGCGCGGTTTGGATCGCTTTCATCCTCGCTGTGACTCGTGCTTCAGTCAGAACTTCGTTCGCTGTGGTCCATGAGTAGCTGTAGCGTTCTGGTGGTGGCAGGCACCCATGGGAATGAGGTCAATGCCCCTTGGTTGCTGCAGCAGTGGCAGGCCAGCCCTGATCTGATAGACGCTGCTGGTTTGGCAGTGCATAGGGTGATCGGCAACCCGGAAGCGTTGCGCCGCTGCTGCCGTTACGTCGATCGTGACCTCAACCGCTGCTTTCTCCCGGAACAGTTAAAGCGGGGTGCCTCCGGCTTGGAGTTTCAGCGCGCTGGGGAACTCCTGCGGCTGCATGGCGCCGATGGAGAGCTGCCCTGCGCTGTGGCCATCGATCTGCACAGCACCACTGCGGCCATGGGCAATTCCTTGGTGGTGTATGGCCGGCGCCCCGCTGATCTCGCCCTCTCGGCTTTGGTTCAGGGGGCTCTTGGCCTTCCGATTTATCTGCACGAAGCCGATGCGCAGCAGACCGGCTTCCTCGTGGAATCCTGGCCCTGCGGACTGGTGGTAGAGGTTGGTCCTGTGCCGCAAGGTCTGCTTAGTGCCCGTGTTGTTGAACAGACACGCCTTGGCTTGGAAACGTGCCTGAGGGTATTGGATCAGGCCCGTCAGGGGTTAGTAAGGCTTCCGGATGCTCTGGTGGTGCACCGCCATTTGGGGAGTCGTGATCTTCCGAAGTCGGAACATGGAAAGCCGAAGGCTCTTGTTCATCCCGACTTGCAGGGGCGTGATTGGCAGAACATCGCTCCAAATCAGGCCATGTTCCGCGCTGCGGACGGTACCGAACGCGGCGAAGGGTGGGTTGAAGGGGAGATCCCGGTCTTTGTGAACGAAGCGGCTTACGTGGAGAAAAGCATTGCTTTCTCCCTCACGCGCCGGGAGGTGTGGCCCGTTGAGCCCACTTGGCTGCCAGCCTTGCAGCAGCTGCTTCGTGCGGCTTAACCGCAGGCCCACACACCCTTGCCCTCCTGAGAGCAGATCAGATTGCTCGTTTGACCATCAGCCCAGTACATCCGCAGTCGGTCGTCTTCGCTGCCGATCCGCAAGGTGAGGGATCGCAGTGGGCCGGCCGGTGTCTTGCTGTCGGAATCGTCGGCGGGTGACTTCAGCTCCTGAAGTTCCTGCTCGAGCTTGTTGATCCGTCGTTCCAGCTGTTCGATCGAAGCCCTTGAGTTGGTGTTTGGCGTGACGCCGCTTGAGGGCACGAGCTCACAGCCGGTTAGTCCAACGCATGTCACCCCAAGGCAAAGCACAGGAATCAAACGCTGCATGGGTTGTTCCGGTTAGCCCCAGCCTCTCAGCAGGATCGGCTTTGGGCCAGCCGTTCACTCCAATACACCGTCGCACCTTGAGCCTCCAGCTCCATACGCCTGTGACGGGCCTGGGCCAGGGGAACGGTTTCCTCCAGGCGATGGCCGGCTTGCATCCAGCGAATCAGAACCAAAAGGCGCCCTGGTGAGTCTCATGAATCTTAAGCCTTTTGGAAGTCTCGTTTTTCTGGCGCAGGGCCCTTTGATGTTGGTTCCGCAATCTGTGGACACACAGCGCAACCTCTGACACATAGCGCAAACTTCCGTTACACTCAGCGCAGGCAGGGCTTTCCTGCCCTTCCTTAAACCGTTCCTTCGGGAACATTTTTTTCCGTTCTCATGACCACCACTCTCCAGCAGCGCTCCGGCGCTTCCAGCTGGCAGGCCTTCTGCGAGTGGGTCACCTCCACCAACAACCGTCTGTATGTCGGTTGGTTCGGTGTGCTGATGATCCCAACTCTGTTGGCTGCCACCATCTGCTTCGTCATCGCTTTCGTCGCCGCTCCTCCGGTTGACATCGATGGCATCCGCGAGCCTGTCGCAGGCTCCCTGATCTACGGCAACAACATCATCTCTGGTGCTGTTGTTCCTTCTTCAAACGCCATCGGCCTGCACTTCTACCCCATCTGGGAAGCTGCTTCCCTCGATGAGTGGCTGTACAACGGCGGCCCCTTCCAGCTGGTTGTTTTCCACTTCCTCATTGGCATTTACGCCTACATGGGTCGTGAGTGGGAACTCTCTTACCGTCTGGGCATGCGCCCCTGGATCTGCGTTGCCTACAGCGCACCTGTCGCTGCAGCCTCCGCTGTCTTCCTGGTTTACCCCTTCGGTCAGGGTTCTTTCTCTGACGCAATGCCCCTGGGCATCTCTGGCACCTTCAACTACATGTTGGTGTTCCAGGCCGAGCACAACATCCTGATGCACCCCTTCCACATGCTGGGAGTCGCAGGTGTTTTCGGCGGCAGCTTGTTCTCCGCCATGCACGGCTCCCTGGTGACCTCCTCCCTGGTGCGTGAAACCACCGAGAGCGAGTCCCAGAACTATGGCTATAAGTTCGGCCAAGAGGAAGAGACCTACAACATCGTGGCTGCCCACGGTTACTTTGGTCGCTTGATCTTCCAATACGCCTCCTTCAACAACAGCCGTAGCCTCCACTTCTTCCTGGCTGCCTGGCCTGTTGTCGGCATCTGGTTCACCGCCCTGGGCGTGTCAACCATGGCCTTCAACCTGAACGGCTTCAACTTCAACCAGTCCATCCTTGATGGACAAGGCCGCGTCCTGAACAC
>QCSL01000027.1 GCA_003209165.1 Synechococcus sp. AG-670-B23
AGCAGAGGAAACAGTGGCAGGCAGTCGCTGATGTCATGACAGCTTCAATCAACGCATCGAATACCGAGCCTAAAAAGTTTTTCTAGCTTCATAACTTTCAATAGCCTTAATCCCCATGTTGCTGGAGCAGGTCGAACTATTGTCTGCTCAAGTTGTGATTGATTGCGGTTATTTTTTGAGCCAGTCATGATTGCCAAAAGGAGCTGTGACGGCAGCTCCTGTAACCGGTCTCCCTTAGACCAAAGCGAAATTATTTGATTTTTTGGAATAAACACTCGCCAACGGATAAAAATTTAGCCAGAGAAATCTCTCTCATGAAGTTTGGCAAGCAAACACGAAGGCGAATGCTTCGGCATAACTCCATCGAGGCGTGGGACAAGATGCTGAAAACAGGTTGGCGGCGCTGCAGACCACCGGTGCGATGACCGGCTTCGATTCGGGTGGCTGTCCCAATTGTTTTTGATCAATCAGGTTTTTTAGGGCGGAAATCGGCTGTTCTGGCCATCATCGTTACACCAGGCCCAAAAGGCTTTGGTCCAGCCGGGCCTGAAGCACATGCCCACCAACAGCAGGGTGCTAACGGTCCCAATGCCGAGAAACAGTGCCAAGGCTGGATTGATCCAGCCCCTGATCAAGGTGAAAACACACCCTCAGAGCGATCAACAGTAGAAATGGACCGAGGCTCATCGGGTCTTTGTCGCCGAACCTCATCGCGATGATCTGAACAGAGCGATGCCTTTTCGTCGTTTTAGTCCGATGGTGCCGTCGGTTCGGATGACCGTCGACCGCTGGAGATGGATCAGCGAGCTTCCCGCCTCGTCATTGCAGACTTGAGGCTGGGCTTGTCACGCCGTTCCCACAATCGGTCGCTCTGCCTCGGAAGGCAATGAGCAGGAAAGCTGATTGCCTTGTGCTCCACCGCTGCCCAGAGTATGTACATCGAGATCGGAGGAGCCAATGACGGCCGACACTCCACCTGAGCAAATCGCAGAAGCAGCCTGACTTTTCTGGCCCCTGCTCCAACTTTTCAACCCAACCGTGAGCGCCTCGTCTGTGACGACACTGATGTGCGTCTGAACAGTCGACACTCCTCTGCACCGTCCGTCTAGGTGCCCCGTAGGAGTCCCGCTTCACACCTGGACCAAATGGCCCCAGGGTTGCCATAAGCCAGACGCTTCGACCTTTTTCTTTCAGTTCACTGTCGTTCGATAGAGCATCACGCTTCACGGATACAGCTTCACTGATTAGGTCGACCGCAATGCATAAACGAGCGAGCTAGGCCGTCTTTCCACCGGGAGGGGCGGCCTTCCTCTTTTGATGAGGCGCAGATGAGTCGTTCATTACAACGCCTTGCCGTTTTTGCAGGGTCGTTCACCTCTCTTCAATTTGAGCCACATTGCTTTCTCAAGTGCTGTCAGCTTTGGAGACGTCTCATGCAATGCAGCTTCGGCACGTAGCCTGGCGGCAATGATGAAGCGGTCTGTCTTGTCAACTCCGTCGAATCCCATGTCTCTCAAAAGGGCGACGGTCAAAACTTAGACATGCGAAACGGGCGTGCATCGAATGCCAGTGAGCCCTCACTTCAAAGGAGGAAAAGATCTAACCGGGACTCCACTCACCCAACAAAATCTCGGCAGTAGCGAACGATTTCTTTCATGCCGATGCCTGTTCAGTCGTGTCATCAAGGACATCTTGCTGAAGCTGCTGAACTGCGCAGAGGGCTTCATGCGCAGGCCATCCATGAACATCCATCAACTCCTTAACAAGAGCATCAGGGGCCCGAGTGATCGAAGTGCGAATGGCATTGACAACCCTGTTGTCCCTCGCGAGTGCTGACAGCCGGAGAGCCCTAAGTTGCTGAGTGTTCGGCTGTTTCATGCCAGCACTCTGGACCACAGCCGGTTTTGCTTCAGTTGCAAGCTGCTCATACGGACTTGGCTAGCTCGTTAACTGCATTGTCGAAGTGGACCAGCGCATCTCCTCCAGCCCATTGACTTGAGGGTGTTCCACTTCTCCAGTGCCTCTTCTCGTGTCAACAGTTGACTTCCCTGAGGGATCGGGTCGTCAGGTGGGCGCCAATGGAAGCTGTGCATAAGAATCAGCTCGCTCTGAGAGCCATCCTTATGAGCTGTGAATTGGTAGTAGAGCTGCTGCGGCTCGTTGGCAAGCCATGCACCAACGGACTTGTAAGAAAGTTCTTCAGTGATGAGTTCGCTCCATAGGAGAGGAGCCTGATCGATCAGTCAAACGCCTTTTTTCGTAAGTGAGCTGGCGGAGCTTTTCGATGTGCTGCTCATGCTCTCCGCTGCTCCAGTGTTGGGGGAACGCGACTCGGGCTTGAAGCTCCGAAATGTGGTTGTTGAGTTCTCTCGCTGGGGCCTCGGACCAAGGTTCCCCTCCACAGTGGACCATCGCACCCCCCTTGCTGGCGTAGGAGGAGTGAATCTCCTTAATCGCTACTGATGCAATCTTGCGGGGCAGGCCGTTGCCCCATTGGAAAGGGCTGCGCTGCTCAGCCCGGGAAACCAACGTGATCAGACCGATAAATCGTTTCGTTCTGGGGGCTCAAGCTTTCGGGATGTCGTTGCCTCGGATCCTTCCCATTGCGCCAGGGGGTGAACAAAAGGAAATTTCCGGCCACCAGCCCTGCCGTCACTATCACAGCAGCAAGCTGCTCCAGCTGTTCAACGTCCATCCCTGCATTGTCACGCTCCCCTGCTCTGAATGCCCTTCTCAATCAAGGACGGTGAAGCTCACCGAGCGAGGGAATGCCCTCAATCGTTGGCTGGTTGGGATTCAGTTCTGCCTGAATTTCCAGGCAAAGAGCTGCCCCCAGCGTCACCGTGATGACTGAAAGCCCCTGACTCATCCTGAGTCGACGTTTGGGCTTGCGAAAAATACAGCGGCCCGTACCAGGACCTTGCCTCTCAGACTGGTTTAACGATTCTTTTCAGTTCAAATTGAAATGTTCGCCGCGAGAAAGATGGGAAAACGCTGAGACGATCAATTTCAGTGTTCTTGGGGATTCTCCAGATCGCGACGAATCAGAGCCAGGAGGTAAGAGGGAGATTTGTAGCGGGTTGGAAGGCAGCGGTTCAGCGTTTCCAGATGCCCCCAGCAGACGGTGCGTTCAATATCTTTAACCGTCTTTCCCTGCTGAAGGAGACGCCTCAGCGCCTTGCAATACATCGGATATCCCGCCTCTAATTCACCGATGGTGAGTTTCGCCTGAGGCATAGGACCACTGAAGCCAGTTCCAACCTATGCCCCCGAGGGTCAGGCTCAGCTGCCGAGCCAAGCGACACAGTCGATTTCCACCCGTGCTCCCTTGGGAAGGGCTGCCACCTGAACACAGGCGCGAGCTGGGCTGACCCCCTCACCAAAAACTTCGGCGTAGATGCCATTAACGGTTTGAAAGTCGCCCAGGTCTGCCAAGAAGACCGTGGTGCGCACCACCTGAGCAGGGGTGGCGTCAGCTTCCTTCAACACAGCACAGAGGTTTTTCAACACCTGATGCGTTTCCGCCGCCACATCACCGCTGCCCACCATTTCGCCGGTGGCTGGATCCAGTGGAATCTGCCCAGAGCAGTAGAGCCACTCGCCGGCAAGGACCGCCTGGTTGTAGGGCCCAACCGGCGCAGGCGCGTCTTTGGTGGTGATGGCCTTGGCGCTCATAAGTGATTTCTGACAACAATCAGACGATCATCGCCTTTGGTGATTCCGTTCCTTGGCATCGTTCACACTGGTCTCCACTGATCTTTCCCCTGGCGCAGCAGAGCTAACTCCACGGCTGAACTGGCCTGCATGAACAGATTCGTGCGCCGTTCCACGCCGATGCTGCTGGGAATACTGAGGGCGCCTTTGGAGCGAAGGGTCCGTACTTCTTGGTAGCGCTCAGCAAGATCCGTGTCGTTTGGACGTTGCTCAACGGCCCATTGCAGGTTGGCTTCTGTGTACTCGTGGGCGCAACACACCCTTGTGGCCTCGGGAAGCTTTGCCAGCTTCTGCAGGGCCTGATGCATCTGCTCAGCGCTGCCTTCGAACAGTCGGCCGCAGCCCCCGCTGAATAGGGTATCTCCGCAGAACAACAGGGGTCCGCTCTCGGCGTCCTGCGGTTTCGGTATAAAAAAAGCGATGTGGGCTCTTGTGTGGGCGGCCACATCCAGCACCTCCACTGCTACCCCAAGAACAGTGATTTGGTCACCATCCCGCACCGGCATGGTCTGGAACGGAATCCGCTGCCGGTCATCAGCGGAGGCAATTACTGCAGCCTGGGGCCACCGTTTCAGCAGGTCCGGTGTGCCGCCGATGTGGTCGGCATGGTGATGGGTCTGCAGGACGGCGGCGAGGTCCAACTGGCGATCCTCGAGCCAGTCCTGCACCTGCGGCGCAACTGCGGGGTCGATCACCACGGCCTCCGTGCCCCTCACCCAGACCCAGATCACGTTGTCCTGGAGCACCGGCAAGGCATGAAGTGAGGAATGCATCGTTAAAGTCCTGCCTGATTAACCGGTCAACGCTCGACCCATGATCACCGTTGCGTTGGCCAAAGGAGCACTGCTTAAAGATTCGGTGGCCCGCTTTGCGGCCGCCGGTCTTGATTTCTCCGCTGTTCTGGACAAGGACAACCGCCAGTTGATGGTGCCCACCCCTTGCGGGCGTGCTCGGGCCCTGCTGGTTCGCAACGGTGATGTGCCCACCTATGTGGCCTACGGCCAGGCCCAGCTTGGGGTCGTTGGCTACGACGTTCTCAAGGAGCATCAGCTTCCTGTCGCCCAACTGGTGGACCTTGGCTTTGGCGGCTGCCGCATGGCTGTGGCGGTGCAGGAGAGCAGTGGTTACGCCCGTGCCGCTGATCTGCCTCCCCATTGCAGGGTGGCCAGCAAATTCACCCACTGCGCCCGGGAATATTTCGATGCCCTCGACCTTCCCGTTGAGTTGGTTCATCTCAATGGCTCGGTGGAGCTGGGGCCAATTACAGGAATGTCGGAAGCAATCGTGGACCTGGTCGCAACTGGTCGCACCCTGCGGGACAACGGCTTGATTGCCATCGAAGACCTGTTCCACTCCACGGCTCGGTTGGTGGGGCATCCCCTGTCCGTTCGTCTGGATAATGGCCCCCTGTCTTTCATCGTGGAAGCGATCCGCGCAGCAGGAACACCCGTCGGGAGCTCCTGCTGATGGGAGCCGTCGCCGACTGGCGCAGGGTCCGTCGTCTGGGCCGTTATCTCGTGCGAGATCGCCGGCGGCTTCTGGTCGCCCTGATGCTGCTGGTGCCCTTGGCCTTTGCGGGAGCACTTCAGCCCGTTCTGCTGGGGCAGGCTGTCAGCGTCCTGCGCGGAGAGCCCAATCTGCCCTGGTTGTCGGGGTTGAGTCTGTCCTCATCGATCCGCGCCATCATTGGCCTTTATTTCGTCTCCGTGCTTCTGCGGCTAGGCCTGCAGGGTATCCAGACCTTCAGCATCCAGGCCGTCGGTCAACGGCTAACCGCTCGCATCCGCGACGACCTCTTTGAACATTCGTTGTCGTTGTCCCTGCGCTTTCACGACCGCATGCCAGTGGGCAAGTTGCTCACACGGCTCACCAGCGACGTAGATGCCCTGGCTGAGGTGTTTGCCAGTGGTGCTGTCGGGGTGCTCAGTGATCTGGTGAGCCTGCTGGTGCTGGCCTCAACGATGCTATTCATCGAGTGGAGGCTGGGGCTGCTGCTGTTGTTCACGCAGTTGCCCGTCACCCTGGCCGTGCTTTGGCTGCAGCGCCGTTACCGGAAGGCCAACTACCGCGTGCGTGAAGAACTCTCTCACCTCAATGCCGATTTCCAAGAGAACCTCCAGGGCCTTGAGGTGGTTCAGATGTATGGCCGTGAAACGGTTAACAGCGCTCGCTTCCTGCGCACCGGCAAGGACTACCGCAGCGCTGTGAACGGGACGATCTTCTACGACAGCAGCATTTCAGCCTTCTTGGAATGGGTTGCACTGGCAGCCATTGCCCTGGTGCTGGCTCTTGGCGGCTTGATGGTGACCAATGCCGCGATGGGCCTGGGCACCCTTACTACATTCATCCTTGCTTCCCAGCGTTTGTTCGACCCTCTGCGTCAGCTGGCTGAGCGTTTCACCCAGATTCAGGGTGGGCTGACGGCTGTTGAACGCATTGGGGAGTTGATGGAGGAGACCCTCGAGATTGCCGAGGCCAAAGGTGCTCGCCCTCACGTGACGGGTGGTGGAGGCGAAGTGATCTTCGAGAACGTGAGCTTTGCTTACCGGCCGGATGATCCGATCCTCCGCAACCTTTCGTTCCGTATCGCTCCCGGCGAGCATGTGGCGCTGGTTGGGCCCACAGGCTCTGGAAAGAGCACGGTTATACGACTGCTCTGTCGCCTCTATGAACCGCAGCAGGGACGCATCCTTCTAGATGGACGAGACATCCGCACGATCCCGATGGCGGATCTCCGGCGTGAGCTGGGAGTCGTGCTTCAGGACACGTTCCTGTTCAGCGGCAATGTGGCCGACAATCTGCGGCTCAATGCTTCAGTGAGCGATCGGAAGCTGGCTCAGATCTGTGCTGAGCTCGGCCTCAACGAGCTGTTGTCCAAGCTCCCCAATGGTTTGGAGACGGAATTGCGCGAGCGGGGTGGCAATCTCTCTTCAGGAGAACGTCAATTGCTAGCGGTGGCCCGAGTGGCGATCCGCAATCCAACCGTGTTGGTGATGGATGAAGCAACCGCCTTCATGGATCCTTCAACCGAGGCGACTCTCCAGGCCGATCTCGATCGTCTTTTGCAAAAGCGAACCGCCATTGTCATCGCCCATCGCCTGGCAACGGTGGAAGCCTCGGATCGCATCCTCGTGCTGCGCAGGGGTGAACTGATTGAGGAGGGCACCCATCAAGAGCTCAGGGCCCGAGCTGGGCTCTATGCCCAGCTTGCTGAGCTGCAGGAGCGGGGGTTAGCGCGTCTGTGATTGCCCCTCTCCCCATCCCTGCTGAGCCTCTGTTGAAGCAGTACGGCCAAGGGGCGCGCCTTTGCTGCTGTGCCAATGACCAGATCACCTTGGTGTTCAGCCAGGAGTACCCCTTCGATCTCGTTGAGCTCGAGCAGCTTCTGGAAGCGGTGGGCTGGAGCCGCCGGCCGATTCGCCGGGTGCGCAAAGCACTCACCCATAGTCTCCTTAAGGTGGGTCTCTGGCGTCACGACCCAAGAGTGCCCCGCTTGGTGGGTTTTGCTCGCTGCACCGGAGACGGTGTGTTTGAGGCAACGGTCTGGGACGTCGCCGTGCACCCCCTCTACCAGGGAAATGGTTTGGGCAAGCAGATGATGGTTTACATCCTCGACGCCCTCGATCAGATGGGAACCGAGAGGGTCAGCCTTTTTGCTGACCCTGGAGTCGTCAGCTTTTACCAAGGTCAAGGGTGGGATCTTGAGCCCCAAGGTCATCGCTGTGCCTTTTGGTACGCCAACTGATCGGATCCTTCAGCGCCGATAGATCCGCAACAGCTGCTTCGTTGATCGCCCATGCCGCCAAAGCCAGCGCAGCCTGGCATTACGCCAGGCCTGCGCTAGCACACTTCTCTTCTGCCAGCGCTGGGCGCTGGTGAGCAGGGCGCAGTTCAGCGAGCGGAGGGTCGCGACCTTGCCCAGACGTTCCACCAGGTCCAGGTCTTCCATTAGCGCCAGGGGCCGGTAGCCGCCGACCAAGTTATACAGCTGGCGCTCAATCAACAGACCCTGATCGCCGTATGGACGCTGCAGCCAACGGCTGCGCAGATTCACCATTCGCTCCAACAGCCACAGCATCGGCCGTTCCTGCGCATCCACTTTGAAGTCGAAGCTCCAGGCGCTCAGGTGGGCCTTCGGCGTGCTCAGAATCTTTCCCACCCTGTGGTGCCAGGCGCTGGGGAGTCGGCTGTCGGCATGCAGCACCAGCACCCAGGCATGAACGCTGTGATCAACGCCCCAGCGCAACTGCGGCCCCCGTCCGGCTTTCGGGCTGTCGAGCACGGTGGCGCCCGCAAGCTCAGCCACCTGCCGGGTCTGATCCCGGCTCCCTCCGTCGCAGACGACAATCTCCAACTCACCTTGCCATCGCTGCAGATCCGCCAGCAGCAGTGGCAGTCTGCTGGCCTCCTCCAGGGTCGGAATCACAACGCTCAGCCCTGCCATGGCCTCAGATCGTTCCAGTGATCCAGATCATTCCGCTTGGGTGCAGGGGCCCATGTGAGTTGTTGCCTGCACGCCGCTTCCAGAGTTGCTTCCAGCACGGTCGGGCCACCCCAGGGAATGCCGATTAGCGGCCAGTGCTGTGGGCTCCGGATCAGGGACTCGCCGATGCCCAGCAGCCAGTAGCCCCCATCGGAGGCTGGGCCCAGCACCAGATCATGGGTCTCCAAGTGCTCGATGGCTTGCTTCAAGTCATCGGGGTTGAGTTCGGGCAAATCCGTTCCGATCACTAGGCAGGGCATTCCATGGCGATGGCCGTGCATCAACTGCCGTCGCAATCGGGTGCCGAGTTGCCCTCTCCCCTGCAGCCGGACGTTGGGCAGCCCCAGCTGCTGTCCCCAGCGTCTGGCCGCATTCTGTCCGAGCCCGCTCACCGCCAACACTGGCTTGATCTCCATGGCGTCGGCGACGCAGCACACCACAGCAGCGGTGTGCTGCGTCAGCCGCTGTTGAATCCTGGTGGCGCGTTCGCTGCTGTTGGCCAAGCCCAGCACGTTGTTGAGATCATGGCTCAAGCGGCGTTTGCATCGGCCCGGTGATGGCCAGCGGGCCATCACAACGATCTTCACCATCTCAGTTGTTGCGAGGCAGTTCCCTGGGGCGCACTTCCACGATCAGCTCCTCCCCGTTGCGTCGGAGGGTGAGCTTCATCGGTTCTCCCACCTGTCCGCGGTCCACCGCGAGTTGCACTTCGGTGGGTGTTTGAACCGGTTTGCTCTCCACCTTCAGGATCAGATCACACTGGCGGATGCCTGCTGCTGCGGCAGGTGTGCCGCTCACCACATCCTTTACCAGGACGCCATCTAGCTCGGGAACCGTGCAGGCGCTGTTGGTGGCATTGATCTCCCGCGCCAGCTGCGGAGTGAGGTTTATCAGCTGCACCCCGATGAAGGGATGGGAAGCCTGGCCTGTGCTGACGATCTGCTGTGCGATTCGCTTCACCAGGTTAATGGGAACCGCAAAACTCAAGCCGCCACCAGGGGCTGTGCGGATCGCGGTGTTGATGCCAATCACCTGACCAGCGGCATTGATCAGGGGGCCTCCGCTGTTACCGGGGTTCACCGCCGCATCGGTTTGGATGTAAGGAACTCGCTGGCCTTCACCGATCGCATTGAGTCGGCCGACCGCGCTGATGATGCCGGCGGTCACAGTGTTGTTCAGTCCGAAGGGGTTGCCGATAGCAATGGCCCATTCCCCCGGCTTGAGCTGGTCAGAGTTGCCAAGAGCCGCCACCGGAAGGTTGTCGGCCACCACTTTGACCACCGCCACGTCGGTGAGGGGGTCGGTGCCCAGAACCTTACCCTTGAAACCCCGTCCGTCCGGAAGAGTCACTGCCACCTGATCTGCACCACGCACCACGTGCTCGTTGGTGAAGATGAGGCCGGTGGCACGAGTGATGAAGCCTGAGCCCTGGCCCTGCTGACGCTGGCTTGAGGGGCCCATGCCGAAAATCCCACCGAAGGGGTTGGAGATCTCCTTCACCACATCGATTCGCACCACAGCCGGACCGACGCGATCCACCGCCTTCACGATCACGTTGTCTCCCGGCTGCAGAGGAGCACTGCGGGGCTGATCGTGCACCACAGGCGGCGCTGTCACCGGTGGCTTGGGCGTCAGCCCCAGCTGGTCTCTCACCAGGCTGCAAGCGGAGAGTGCGCTCCCGGCCAGGGCGATGGCGAGCCAATGCTGGGCGTTTGGCATCACGACGAGATGTGTGCTGATGCATTTAAGACGGCCTGAGCGGATCAGCATGCGTAGATTCAGCTCTCGGGCGATGAGCGGTTTTGGTGCAGAAGGGCGAAGAGCTCTGGATCAAGGTGCGGGATGGGTTGCAGGCCAAGCTGAGCAAGCCCACCTTCGAGACCTTCATTCGCCCGACGGGTTGCAGCGGCTTTGCCAATGGAGAGCTGAAGCTTCTGGCACCAAATCCCTTTGCCAGCGTTCGTCTGAGGGAGCAATTGCTGCCCACGATCGCTGAGATGGCCAGCAGCATCAGCGGTCAGCCCATTCAGGTGACGGTTCTGGCACAAACCGCCTTGCCGCCGCAGGCCACCGGTGATGAAGCCTCAGCCGTTGCTGATGCGGCTCCACCGGCAGCCGCCCAGGAGCAGGCGTCGGCTCCGGCCAGGAGCGGCTCTCCACGGCGCTATTTGCCTGGGCTCAACCCCCGTTATGTGTTCGGCCGTTTTGTGGTCGGCCCCAATAGCCGGATGGCTCATGCGGCGGCGCTTGCTGTTGCCGAAGCACCAGGCCGGGAGTTCAATCCTCTGTTCATCTGTGGTGGTGTGGGCCTGGGGAAAACCCACCTTATGCAAGCCATTGGCCACTACCGGCTGGAAATCGATCCCAGTGCTCGGGTGGCCTACGTCTCCACCGAAACCTTCACCAATGATCTGATTCAGGCCATCCGCAAGGACGGCATGCAGGCCTTTCGCGATCGCTATCGCGCTGCGGACCTGATCCTGGTGGATGACATTCAATTCATCGAAGGCAAGGAGTACACCCAGGAGGAGTTCTTCCACACCTTCAATGCCCTTCACGAGGCAGGACGTCAGGTGGTGATTGCCAGTGATCGTCCCCCCAGTCAGATTCCGCGGTTGCAGCAGCGCCTGATCTCACGTTTCCAGATGGGACTGATCGCTGACATTCAGTCGCCTGATCTGGAGACACGCATGGCGATCCTTCAGAAGAAAGCGGAGCAGGAGCGCATGTCGCTGCCCCGTGATCTGATCCAGTACATCGCTGGTCGCTTCACCTCGAACATCCGCGAGTTGGAAGGGGCCTTGACCCGGGCTGTGGCCTTCGCCTCAATCACGGGCTTGCCGATGACCGTGGAATCGGTGGCGCCCATGCTGGACCCCACGGGCCAGGGGGTGGAGGTCACACCTCAGCAGGTGATCGACAAGGTGTCTGAGGTTTTTGATGTCACGGCCGAGGAGATGTGCAGCAGCACCCGTCGCCGTGCTGTGAGCCAGGCCCGTCAGGTGGGGATGTACCTCATGCGCCAGGGTACCGACCTCAGCCTGCCGAGGATCGGCGACAACTTCGGCGGAAAAGACCACACCACAGTGATGTACGCAATCGAGCAGGTGGAGAAAAAACTGGCCTCCGACCCCCAGCTCGCGGGTCAGGTGCAGAAAGTGAAGGATCTGCTGCAGATCGATTCCCGCAAGAAGCGCTGATCAGCGGCAGGCTTTCTTGTTGCCTTTCCAGCCCGGCATGTTTTGAGCGGCCGCGGAGCACACGAGTTGGCGAGCTGCGGGAAGCGCCGGGTCCAGCCGCTTGGAGCTGAAGGGTGGCAGGGGGCGGCTGCGCAGCCAGGCTGCCCAACGAAACTCGTGATATGGGATGAGGGGTTGGGGCTTGATCCATCCCTCCTGCTTGAGCTTCCAGACCAGGCTCCGGTAGGGATCATTTTCAAGCAAAAGCAGGCTCGTGGGCAGCTGCTCGGCCTTGCGGGGGCCAATGCCTCGCCCGTCATAGAGGTAGAGCCAGCCCTGGTTGTGCAGATGGGCCAGCACAGCGCTTCGGTCGGCTGTCGGGAGCTCCTGCACCACGTAAGCCCAGGTGGTGGAACCTGGATCAATACCCATCAAGCCCCGCAGCCGGTGGTGCCGGTCCAGCATCCACATGGCGCCATCGGCAGATCGGATCAAAGGGACCGGTTTCGCGCGCAGGTAGTCGAGCCGCTGCTGGCGTGTGTCCTGGGCGAAATCCCTCTCGCGCGACCAGATCTCCGCCAGTCCCACACACCATTGGGTCGGCTGCAGCAGCGCCACAGACACTTCGATCAGTTTGGTCCCCCGATCGGTGGCTGGGATCGGTTGGTAGGAGGGCAGCCGTAGGGGCACGACTCAGGGTTGAGGCCAACGCACTATGACCTAATTAAAAAGAGTCCGGGATCTTGATCAAAGCGATCCCTCACCGGCAGAGGTTTGGCTTGCTCAGGCCCATCCAGCTGCGCGGTGGCTTCGAGGGCCTGACGCAGCAGACGTGCCGCCGGGAGCGGCATGTCCCTTGGAACCGAAATGCGATCACGGAGATAGCGCAGCCCGGCTGCACTCCCCGATGGAGGAGGACAGGGCGTGTTGCGGATCAACTGGGTCAGCGCACAGCGCAGGGGCTGGTCAAAGGCTTGAGCACCCATTGGATTCACATTCCGAAGCCGCTGTTGGTGACGGACCACCCTGCTAAGGGCAATGGCGGCCTGATTGGCTTGATCCACCGCATACCAACAGGCCTCGTCCTCGCCAAGACCATCACCTCGATCGATCCGTTCGGACAAGCGTTGCGCTTCCGGTCCATCGTCCGACCAGCAGCCGCCCATCTGGGGAGGAAGGTCATGGGCATGGGTGTGAAAGTCGCTTTGGGTGCCGCGGTAGGTCTCCAGTTCTTCCAAGGCGCGAAACCAGCGGTCGATGGCTGGATGCTCAGCCCTCATCCGGTATCCCTTGTAGTAAGCAAGCGAGGCATTCATTCGTTCCACGTAGGGAACAAAGATCAGATCAACGGTTTGCAACTCTGGGCCGCGAAGCCATGGTCCTTCCCCCTGGTTCAGCTCGCTTTCAAACCGCTGGACGATTCCTTGAAATTGCTCTCGGGCGAGGGCCTGTTGCCTTGTACTCAGCCGTGGTGAACACAGCCAAATGCACCAGGCCTGAAACAGCAAACGTTCAAGACGGCGGAGTTCAAGAGCCTCCGGCGCTGTGATCGCCATGCCAAGGGGGCCGAACTTCTGTTCGAGTGCCAGCAGGATGACGTCGCTTTCGGTGATCAGCTGCCCGTGCAGTTCCAGCGCCGGCAACATCCCCGAGGGCACTTTTTGCAGGAACCACTGCTCCTTTGGGCCGTAGCACCGCATGGTCACTTTGCGGATCCGGTAAGGGATGCGCTTGAACTCCAGCCAGAGCCAGATTTTTTGGCAGTAAGGGCACCAGGCGTGGTGGTCGCGGTAAAGCGTGACGTTCACGCTGGATTCAGGTTGTCCAAACAGGCGCAATGTGGCCTGGGCACTGGTCGGCCCATCAATCCGATTCGGTTCCGCTTTCGCCAAGCCGGCCAGTTCCGACCAACTCAGCGGTTCAGCTGATTCCGATGAAAGGAGCATGCAAGATCGGCGAAAGCGTGGTTCGTCCATAAGACTGCCAGTCGCCAAGTTCGTGCATCAGCGCCAGAAAGTCTTCTTGGCGGCCTTGATCGGCGAGCTGTTTAAGCCGCAGATTCATGTCGTCAGTGGTGATCATTAACACGATTTCGCGGCGTTGCGATCGCTTGAGCCTCAACTCAGGTTCCTGCGGCTGCCTGCGGCGCTTGGAAGAACGGTTCATGATTTAAGGACGCAGTGAAAATACGACCGGTTCGTCTCGGGCTTCTACGGCCCTCATCTCAAGACCATAACGCCGTCTTTACGATTACGCCCGTAGTTTTTCTTGGCTACCCCCCGTCATGGGAGCTGATCTTGATCTGATTGTTCTAGGAGCGGGCTCCGGTGGGCTTGCCGCTGCAAAACGTGCGGCCCGCCATGGTGCCCGCGTCGCGATTGTGGAGGGCGATCGAGTCGGTGGCGCCTGCGTGATCCGCGGTTGGGTTCCCAAGAAGCTTTTGGTGTACGGCGCCCAGGCCCGGAATCAACTGGAGGATGCCTCGGCCTACGGACTGCACATCCAGTCCGTGCGTTCCGATGTGCCCGACCTCTTGCGACGGGTGCGCGCCGAGGTGGATCGGCTTAATGCACTCCATCTGGGATTTCTAGACAAGGCCGGCGTTCAGTTGATCTCCGGTTGGGGGCGCTTCACGGCAGCAGATCGCATCGGCATTTCCGATCAACGCGGTGGGAGCGTTCGAACGGAGCTTTCAGCCCCTAGGTTCCTGGTGGCGGTGGGTGGCAGACCCGCCCGGCCGGGGATTCCAGGAATTGAAAAAACCTGGGTCAGTGACGACATGTTCCTGCTCGAGGATGTTGCTCCAGCAGTGGTGGTGGTGGGCGCAGGCTTTATAGCCTGCGAGTTCGCCTGCATCTTGCGAGGCCTTGGTGTTTCGGTCACCCAGGTGGTGCGTGGTCCTCGGTTGCTGCGCGGCTTTGATGCCGAGTTGGCGGATGCCGTGCTGCATGGCATGCGTGACCAGGGCATTGAGGTGCTGTTGGAGAAGACGGTGGTTGCCGTGGAGGGGGACTCCGGAGCGCTGACGGCGCGGCTGGGGAATGGTCAGGCCTTGAACTGTGGGGGGGTGTTGATGGCCACCGGCCGTCGCCCCTGGCTTGCGGATCTGGGGCTGGAAGCTGCCGGTGTTTCGGTTGACAACGGGCGAATCATGGTCGACGACGACTCCCGCACCTCGGTTCCTCACATTCATGCCGTCGGCGATGTCACTGATCGAGTTAATCTCACGCCTGTGGCAATTGATGAAGGTCGTGCTTTCGCCGATAGCGTCTTCGGTTCGAGTCAGCGGCAGGTGGACCACGACCTGGTTGCTAGTGCCGTATTCAGCGATCCAGAGCTAGCGACGGTTGGTCTTTCGGAAGAGCAGGCCATCGAACTCCATGGTGCTGACGGCATTGTTGTGCATCGCGCCCGCTTCCGTTCCATGGCGAGGGCGCTCCCCGCTTCTGGCCCCCGCTGTCTGCTCAAGTTGGTGGTGGAGAAGCAAACCGATCGGGTTCTGGGCTGCCACATGGTGGGCGAACATGCCGCTGAGATCATTCAAATGGCGGCGATTGCCCTGGGAATGGGTGCCACCAAAGCTGATTTCGATCGAACCATGGCACTTCACCCCTCGGTTTCAGAGGAGTTCGTGACGATGTAGTCAACGATGCCCGAATTTAGGACAGGTGATCGGCAAGCCGATCGACACCCACCAAGGATGAACACGCTGGATCAGACGGTCATCGATGGATGAGGAAATACAACTTCATCTGTATGTCTCATCAGGAGCCGCTCGCGGATGCGGCTACGTCTTTGTGCGCCAGAACGCGAAGGCTTGGGTCATGATCACGATCATCACAACCGGCAGCACAAAGCAGAGCATCAACAGCCGGAATTCGTCCGACCAACTGGCAAGGGTTGTTCTGGGGAGAACGTTGTCAACGATGTAGAGGATGTACAAACCCAGCAAAAGCCCACCTTCCAGTCGGCTGATCCGTCCGCCCGTCCAGAAGATCGGCAAGCAAGCCAGGCTGGTCAACAACATCACCGGTAGATCCTCCTGGATCAATTCGGGGCTGACGTTCAGGCCACGGCCAGCGGCAGCCAAGGCTCCACCGCCCAGCACCAGCAGCAGGTTTAGTAGGCAGCTGCCTACCACGTTGCCGATGGCCAGATCGGTTCGCCCTCGAAGGGCGGCGACCAGGGACGTGATCAATTCCGGCATCGAGGTACCGGCGGAAACGATGGTCAGACCGATCACCGCTTCACTCACCCCCAAATAGCTTGCGGCTGCTGTGGCGCCGCTCACCAGCACCCGTGATCCGATGGTGAGGATGCCGATGCCTGCAATCAGCCTCAGGACGGCCAGGGTCCATCCGCCGCTCGCTGCGTCCCCTTCGATGTCGGGTTCAGCGCTGCCGCTGTCGACCGGTTGTTCGCGGGCTGTGCGGATCTCCCAGATGGTGTTGATCACAAGCCCCAACAGCAGTGCCAGACCGGCTTGCCAGGTGACACGTCCTGCGGAGGCCATTCCCCAGACAGCCGCCGAGAGCGCAATCATCAGAGGCACGTCGCGCCGTACAAGACGGCTTTCGACGCGCAATGGCCGCACTAGAGCGCTCCCGCCGAGCACCACCATCACGTTGAAGATGTTGCTACCCACCACATTGCTCACCGCAAGGGCGTCAGCCCCCTGCAGCACCGAACTCAGGCTTACGAACAGTTCAGGAGCACTTGTTCCTAGCGAAACCACCGTGAGGCCGATCACGAGCTGGGGGATGCCGAAGATCACCGCCATGGCGATGGATCCCTGAACAAACAGCTCTCCGCCAACGAACAGCAGCCCGATACCCAGCAGCACTTGGATCGAGGCCTGGAGAAATTCAGGCATAGGGAGAGATCAGGTGTGTGGGGGATTCTGCTTTGAATGGAATCAACCTAAGGTCACTCATCTGGGTAATAGATAAGAAACCTTGTTGAACCGGATTAGCACCACCAACCTGCGTGGTGACGCCTTCGGTGGCGTGACCGCTGCGGTGATTGCCCTGCCGATGGCCCTGGCCTTCGGGGTTGCAGCAACGGGTGACCCCGCCCCTGGGCTTTGGGGAGCCGTGATCGTCGGTCTGGTGGCTTCCGTCTTTGGCGGAACGCCCACCTTGATCTCCGAACCCACCGGCCCAATGACCGTGGTGTTCACCTCAGTGATCCTGAGCTTGACCGCCACAGCTCCGGACAAGGAAACGGCCATGGCCATGGCCTTCAGCGTGGTCGTTCTGGCGGGTCTGTTCCAAATCCTCTTTGGCGTCTTCCGTCTGGGCCGATACGTCACCCAGATGCCCTACACGGTGATCTCCGGCTTCATGTCGGGAATTGGAGCCATCCTCGTGATTCTCCAGCTGCCGGCCTTTTTGGGGCAAACCGCATCGGGAGGGGTCATTGGAACCCTTTCCAACATGCCGGGCTTGATTGCTGGGGTGCAGCCGATGGAGCTGGCTTTGGCCTTGATCACCGTGGCCATCCTCTGGTTCACCCCACCCAGCGTGAAGCGTTTCTGTCCGCCGCAGCTGCTGGCCCTGGTCTTGGGAACGGTCCTTTCGATGACCCTGTTCCACGACGCAGGTCTCAAAACCATTCCGCCGTTCAACGCAGAGCTCCCCAGCCTTCATGTGCCCACCTTCTCGGGCGGACAGCTGCGCTTGATGTTTGTTGATGCTGCTGTGCTGGGCATGCTCGGTTGTATCGATGCGCTGCTCACCTCCGTGGTGGCTGACAGCCTCACCCGCACGGAGCACAACTCCAACAAGGAGCTTGTGGGTCAGGGGCTGGCCAACATCGCATCGGGTGTCTTGGGGGGGCTCCCCGGAGCTGGAGCCACCATGGGCACCGTGGTCAACATCCAGGCTGGCGGTCGTTCGGCCCTGTCTGGCATTGTCCGGGCGGTGATCTTGATGGTGGTCGTCCTGGCCGCTGCCCCGCTCGCCTCCACAATTCCCCTCGCCGTGCTGGCGGGCATTGCCCTGAAGGTGGGCATCGACATCATCGACTGGGATTTCCTCCAAAGGGCCCACCATCTCTCGGTGAAGGCCGCGGTAATCACCTACGGCGTGATTGCGCTCACGGTGCTGGTGGATCTCATCACCGCGGTGGGTATAGGCGTGTTCGTGGCCAACGTGCTCACCATTGATCGGATGAGCGCGTTGCAGTCCAGAAAAGTAAAAACGATCAGCACCGCCGATGACGATGTGGAGCTCACAGATGAGGAGCAGGTGTTGCTGGATCAGGCCTCCGGCAAGGTTCTGTTGTTTCAGCTCGCCGGTCCGATGATTTTTGGTGTGGCCAAAGCCATCTCGCGCGAGCACAACGCCATCGGCAATTGTCAGGCGGTGGTCTTTGACTTTTCAGAGGTGTCTCACTTGGGGGTTACCGCTGCGATCGCCCTCGAGAATGCCGTCAAAGAAGCGATTGAAGAAGGGCGCCAAGTGTTTCTGGTCGGTGCGACCGGCAGCACAGAAAAGCGCCTTCAGAAGCTCAAGCTGTTGGATCGGGTCCCTCAGAGCCACATCAACGCTAATCGCCTTGATGCCTTGCGTCTTGCCGTGAATGGTTTGTCGCTTAATGGCTGACCAGATCTCGATCATCGCTCCCGATGATTGGCACGTGCATCTGCGCGATGGAGAGATGCTGAGCCAAGTTGTGGCTCATACAGCCCGCCGTTTTCGCCGGGCCATCGTGATGCCAAATCTGCGTCCCCCAGTGACCACGGTTGCTTCTGCGCGGGCCTACCGCGATCGCATTCAGGCCGCGTGCTCCGCTGATCTGGAATTCAAGCCCCTGATGACGGCTTACCTCACAGACACAATCGCCCCAGCTGAACTGGAAAAAGGATTTCGAGAGGGTGTCTTTGCTGCGGCCAAGCTTTATCCCGCTAATGCCACCACCAACTCCGCAGCAGGGGTGATGGATCTGCTGCAGCTCGATCCCGTGTTGGAAACCATGGCCCGCATCGGCATGCCGTTGCTGATCCACGGAGAAGTCACGGATGCCGAGATCGACATCTTCGATCGTGAGGCGGTGTTCATTGAGCGCCATTTGGTACCGCTACGGGAGCGCCATCCCGAGCTGAAGGTTGTGTTTGAGCACATCACAACCGAGCAGGCGGTGCAGTACGTGAGCTCAGCGGATCGCCATCTCGCCGCCACCATCACCCCCCACCATCTGCACATCAATCGCAACGCAATGTTTGCCGGGGGGTTGCGAAGCGATTTCTACTGCCTGCCGGTGGCCAAGCGAGAATGTCACCGCAAGGCCCTTCGCCGGGCGGCCACTAGCGGCGACCGACACTTTTTTCTTGGGACCGATACAGCACCGCATGAGCGGGCATCAAAGGAAAGTTCCTGCGGATGCGCCGGCATCTTCAATGCGCCCTTCGCCCTCGAGAGCTATGCCCAGGTTTTTGATGAGGAGGGCGCTCTGGCCCATCTCGAAGCCTTCGCCAGTCTCAATGGGCCGGCTTTCTACAACCTTCCAGCCAACACGCGTCGCATCACGATGCAACGGCGTGATCATCTTGTGCCGGAACTTGTGAATGGACTGGTTCCTTTCCATGCTGGAGAGATCCTGTCTTGGGCCGTGGCCGATGCACCTGATCAAGTTCAGCTCTGAAGACTGCGGCACGTGTCACCGCATGAGTCACTACGACGGAAAGGTGGCTGAGGAACTCGGCTGCAGCTTCATCTCCGTGATGCTGCAGGACACCGAGATGTATCGCAAGTATCGGAAGATCCTGCTCAAGCAGTACCCCAACAAAGAGGGTATGGGCTGGCCCACTTACCTGTTGGTGAACGATCCCGATGGAGATTTTTCGATCGAGGGAGAACTGAAGGGCGGCATGCCTAAGGGAGATTTCCGCACCAAGCTCGCTGAGTTACTGCCGTCTTGAAGGAGGGTGGTGGGGGCAGGGGGACTTGAACCCCCACAGGCCTTTCAGCCCAAACGATTTTAAGTCGCGTGCGTCTACCGATTCCGCCATGCCCCCACTCATACATCTTAGATTTGGCTCAGCTGTTCAAAGGCCTTGGAGCTTTCGTCCCTGCTTTCTCAAGTCCCACAGGACACATTGCTGGTTCTGTTGGCCTATTCCGTTCTGGGCGGCCTTTATCTCGTTGTGGTTCCACTCGCCCTGTACGCGTGGATGAATCAGCGTTGGCATCGCATGGGCAAGCTGGAGCGTCTGGGGATTTATGGAATGGTCTTCTTCTTTTTTCCGGGGATGATCCTTTTTGCTCCCTTCCTCAATTTCCGGTTGAGCGGGCAAGGAGACGTCTAAATTGACGCGCGGGAAAGTTCTTCTGATCGGACTGGCAGTCCTGCTGCTTGGAGGCATAGGGCAAGTCGCTTTTCAAGCTGCAGGCTTTGAGGGCTTTTCTGCAGGCATTGCTGCTGAGGCCCTGTTGGTTGTGATTGTGGTGGTCTGGACAAGTTCTTATCTGTTTCGTGTGGTCACGGGCCAGATGACTTACATGGACCAACGACGTCGCTACCGCGAGGTTTACGACAAACAGGAAGCTGCGGCGCTTCAAGTCCGTTTTGATGCTCTCCCCGAGGAGGAACAGCAGGCACTGCTCCGCAAGATTGGGGCAGATGCCTCGGTTCCCACGGACGGAGAGGCCCCCGTCGACTCATAGGCTTCCGGAGTTTGTTCCTGGTCGGTTGACCGAGATGTCAAATCAGCAGTCCTCTTTCATCGCCCAGCGCTTTGAGCAGCTGAAACAGGACAGTCGCCTCGCCTTGATGCCATTCTTAATGGCCGGCGACCCTGATCTAGCGGTCACAGCTGATGTGCTCCTCAGCCTGCAGAGCGCTGGGGCCGACATGGTGGAACTGGGAATGCCATACAGCGACCCTCTCGCTGATGGGCCGGTTATTCAGGCCGCAGCCTCCCGTGCTCTTGCTGCCGGAACCACGCCCAAGGGTGTTCTGGACATGATGCGGTCTTTGAAGGGTCAGCTGCAGATCCCCGTGATCCTGTTCACGTATTCCAATCCTCTGCTCAATGTGGGGATGGAGGCGTTTTGCCAGTCCGCTGCGGAGGCCGGAGCGGCGGGTTTGGTGGTGCCTGATTTACCCCTCGAGGAAGCGGAGCGGCTGTCGACAATCGCAGAGCATCATGGATTGGATTTGGTGCTTCTTGTTGCACCCACAACCCCCAAAGATCGCATGGGTCAGATTGCTACATCCAGCCGAGGTTTCACATATTTGGTGAGTGTCACGGGGGTCACCGGTGAGCGGGCCCAGATGGAAAGCAGGGTTGAAGGTTTGGTCCAGCAACTCAAACAAATCTCACCTGTTCCTGTTGCGGTTGGTTTCGGGATTTCTGGTGCGGAGCAGGTGCGGCAGGTTCGGGGCTGGGGTGCCGATGGAGCGATCGTGGGCAGTGCACTTGTAAAGCGAATGGCCGCAGCGTCTACTGGAGAGGTTGCTCAGGAAGCTGGTCGTTTTTGCGCTGAGTTGCGCACCGCTGCAGATCAGCCCTAACGGCTTCCATCTCGCTCAAGGCATTAAAAACCCCGGCTTTGACCGGGGTTAAATAAATCTTGGCGATTGAATCACTCCTCGTCTTCGTTACTGCCACCAACAGGTGTCAGACGAATTTGTTTGCGACCAAGTTTGATTTCAAATTCAGCTCCCGGGTTTAGGTCGAGCAGAGCCGTATAAGCCTTGCCTATGAGCAGATTGCCGTTGCCTTGAACAGTGGCCACATAGCTAAGTTTGCGGCCGCCTTTGCCCACGCTACCAACACCACCCACGCCAAGATTGACGCCTTTAGCCTCCAGCAGTGCTTCATAAAAAGCAGTAAAATTCAGACGTTCGCCACCGTCCTTTTTATTGGAGACATAACCACAGGCATGAACAAGATCAGACTTGCTCACGTCACCCAGGTCTTTGACTCAATTAAGAAGGTCGCTCCCAGTGAGCATCGCTTTCGAGAGAAATCAACATTCACAACATAGCGATTGAGCAAGTCGTTATGCCATCATTTTTCTCTGAAAAGTTCTTCGGTATTTCATCCTTCGCTATGGCACGTTTTGTTTTGTGGGGCACTTACTGCACGGATGCTCTTCTGAAGCGTGCTCCCTATCGTGATGAACATCTTGCTCGCCTTCAGTGCTTGAAAGAGCAGGGAACGCTGGTCACGTTGGGGCCGACCGAGGGCAGCACCCACGTTTTCGGAATCTTTGAGGCTGACGATATCGACTTGGTTCGCAAGCTCGTTGAAGACGATATTTATTGGAAGCAGGGGATATGGACGGCACTTGAGGTTTATCCCTGGGTCCAGGCGTTCTGAGCTCGCATGAGGACCCATTCGGCCACAAGCTGATCCCCATCTGTCCCGAGAACGTTGGCGTAACCGCTCATCTGGCCACGCCCTTCTCGGGCAATGGCTGCGATGGCCGTCACCGTTGCGATCTCGTCACGCTCGAGGGTCTTCAATTTTAGGTTTTTTCCCCGTCGAATGATGTTGCCACCATTGATGTGGCATCCAGCGCAGTGCTGGTCGAACAACAGGCCACCGGGGCTGGCGTCCGGCCCAGCAGCAAGCGATTCACTGGCCGTTCCAAGGCTTAGCAGCAGAACAAGAAACGGACCAATGCAGAAGCGCAGAACGTGGCTCAGCACAGGAATGTTGTGGCTTTGATTAGTCAGCTTGAGAAGGTGATGCCTCCCTCTGGTAGCGCTGAATCAATTCATCGGGAGAGCGGTAATCCTTCGGAAGAGAGGTGTGCAGTCTGTTCAGGTAATCCCAGCAGACCGTCCGGCGAATGGAGTTGTGGTCGCGTCCATCGGCAACAAGGCGTCGCAGGGCCTGGCAGTAGGTCGAGAACCCTGCTTCCAGATCTCCGATGGTCAGAGCCTTGGTTGCGAACGGCATGAAATACATGGTCAGGATCTTTTAACTTTTGCGTCCATCTCTGATTTGGTCTGTTGCCAGGATCACTCTTGGAGCTCTGAGGTCGCCCCATGGCGGAACAGGATCTAATCCGTTTCCTCAATAAGATTTCCCAACTTCAGTTGCTTGCTGACCTTGTGGAACACGACTCCAGCAGTCGTGAACAGTTGGCGGCTTGTGCTGATCACAACCAGGTTGTGCAGCTGGCCCAATCCTGGGGGTTCGACATTGGTCGGCGCTGGGGAGAGCGTGACCATGGGGCAGGGGGGGAAGCCAACCTTTTGGCGACCCCCTGCCCTGCTTTCGGCAAGGAATCAACTCGGGTGTTGGCGTCTGCTGCGACATGGAGATTGCTGCTGATTGCTTCGAATGCATACCGATCTCCCAGAGGTGAATGGATGGATCAGTCCGATTACGAATGGGTGCTTGTTTTGCGGGGAAGCGCCTGCGTTGCGTTGCAGAACCCCGATCGGATTGTGGATTTAAGCCCTGGGGATCATCTTTTGATTCCGCCCCATCAACGCAACATGGTTGAGCGAACGGATCCCAATCCTGGAACCCTCTGGCTTGCCTTGCACTGGGATGCCCCTTCAGCTCGTTGAGGTATGCCATTACCACCTTGGATCGTTCATGCCCCAAAAGGCAATGAGCACGACAGCTGATTGGCGTTGGCCTCATCGCTGACGAGATTGAGTGCATCGAGCTCGGAGGAGCCCATGACGGCCGACACTCCACCTGAGCAAATTCCTGAAGCAGACTGACTTTCTGGGCTCTGCTCCAACAGTTTTCACCCTTTCGTAAGCAATTCGTCTAGCGCGACAACATAGAGCGTCAAGCCAGTCGACTCTCCTCTGCATCGTTCGTAAGTGCCCCGCAGGAGAGCTGCTTCACACCTGGACCTGATGGCCCCAGGGCGCCTCAAGCCAGACGCTTCGATCTTCCTGTCTAAGTTCCATTGATGGAGGAAATTTTCCAAGGCATCAGACACTGAAGTTGAGGTCTATTGCCATGTGCAAACGAGCGAGTTAGGCCGTCTTTCCATCGGGAAGGGCGGCCTTCCTCTTAGCTGATCAACCCTCAGTCTTGAAAATCAAGCTTGGTGGCCGATCCACCACGGCCCAGCCTTTTGCGGGAGGGAGTCGCGTTGGCTCGCTTGACCAACCAGTAAGCAGCAGCAAGTGAGACGACTGCGATCCCAAGGCCCACCAGAAGTTGGGGTTTGTTTTCGGCGCCGGAAGGCAACACGATCACCTTTCGAGCCACTGCCGTGAGTGCCGTCACCAGAACCAGTTCGATTTGCACCACGTGTCGCCGTAGATAACTGGTGATGTTTTGCAGCACCTCAAGGGCGATCAAAACGGTGAGCAGATCGCCGAGGATCTTGATCAGGTCATCGCCCAACCACGTTGCCGATGTTCCAGTCAGCAACTTGGAGCCCAAGGAAATCATCAACTGGATGATTGCTGCGCTGATCACAACAGCCGTGATCAGGGTGAGCAGTCGGGCGACTTCGCGCTCACCAGCATCAACGAAACCGAGGAAACTTCTCTTGGATAAATTGGGTCTGCTCACGTGGTTCAGTCGTTGAAGGGGGTGTAGTAAGGGCGAGCTTTTGTATCGCTGGCCAGGTTGACCACCTTGGTGTCACAGGTGAGCGAGCCGTCTTCTGAGGTGACGCAGTCAGCTTCGATTTTGCTGTCTTTGCCTGTGGCACTTCCAGGGCCCCACAGCAATCCCTCGGTTTGGGAGAGGACCGGGGATGCGCCGAACACTGACATCATCAATAGAAAGGTGGCGCAGAGCAGTTGAGTGAGCGTCATCGGGGAGATCTCTGGGCACCACTTTGCCCGTGAAGGCCCTTAATCGGTGCAGTCGTCTCGAATTTCCTGCAAAAGCAGATCAAGTTGACCGAACGGATCGACATCGGCTGCAGCGACACCGGCATTGTCGCTTGAGGGCTGGCCATGCCACTCGGCCTCGACGGTGCAAAGCCGATCAGCCAGTCCAGCCAGGCCTCGCAGTTTGTGTTCGCGCTCCAGCACTTCAAGCAAGGCGGGCATTCGGGTCGACACAGCGCGCAAGTTTCGACGCAGGTCAGCCTGTGTGCGACCTTGGTGTTTCAACCAGTCTTTCAGCAAGAGGGTGAGATCCGCTTCAAATTCAGGGGTCCAACCAGACATTGATCAGCGATTCAGTTCGCGAGAGGGAACCAGCGATCCAGTTTGCGGCGAGCCCGCATCCGAATTGCCGGTGTGACGTGATTGCTCCAAAGTCCCACCATGGCTGAGACGGCGACTAGATCATCACTGAAACCCGCCACTGGCAGCAGGTCGGGAATCAGATCGGCGGGCATCAATAAGTAGCTCAGGGCTGCGAGCATCGTCAGCCGCGCCGCCGAGGGCGTTTCGGGGTCAAGCATCAACTCCAAGGCTTCCAGGGCTGGCGCGGCAAGGCCTCTGCCGGCCCGCTGCAGCAGACGCCGAAGCAGGCTCTCGTTTATCACCTCCCGTTCAAGCACATCGGCTTCAACGGTGGTACGCGCAGCATGGCCAGTCATGCGGATGGAGCCGGGTAGTCCCACTCTCTACAGTTCATCAGGAATACGCGAGCTGGGCGAGCCGGCGTTCAGAGTGTGGATTCCACCAGTCCGTTCTGAATTCCAGTCTTGCGAAGTTTCCGCAGGGCCCGCTGCACCACCTGACGGCAATACTCCCGCGAACAGTTCATGTGGCGAGCTACTTCGGCGAGGGTGCGCCATTCGTTGGTGCCATCCAGCCCGAAGCGAAGGGTCACAACGGTGTGCTCCTTCGGGGTGAGATTGGCTTTGGCCAGCAAGGACCGGACCGACGCGGTGCGTTCAGCGATTTCGGCCCGTTCCATGGGCGGCAGCTCTTCGCTGGGCAGCACGTCCACAAGCTCGGAGGGATCGGATTTCGATTTCACAACCCCCTGCAGGCTGACGGTGACGCTGCGCAGTTCACAGGCAAGAAGATCTTCTACCTCAGCGATGGGAATTTTCATGAATTCTGCCAGTTGTTCTCCGGTAGGGCTGAGGCCGTTTCGCTGCATCAAGCGTGCCTTTGCTGCCCGCAGTTTGGTGAGCTTCTCATTCACATTTACGGGAATGCGAATCGTGCGGCTTTGGGTGGAGAGCGCTCTATTCAGGCCCTGCCGAATCCACCAATAGGCATAGGTGGAGAAACGATGGCCACGGGTTGGGTCATATTTCTCGACAGCACGGGTCAGGCCGAGAGTTCCCTCTTGAATCAGATCGAGAAGATCTAAGCCTTTGCCCTGGTAACGCTTGGCCAGATTGACAACAAGGCGAAGGTTTGAAGTGATCATTTGATTCTTGGCGCGCTCGCCACGGCGAATCACACCTTTTTCTTCATCGCTGTACTCACAAGCGGGACCACTCCCGCCAGCTAGGTGACAGCGTTCTGTGACGGCAACCATCGCCTGAACCTTTCTCCCCATCATGAGTTCCTGCTCTGGAGTGAGCAGCTGATGGCGACCAATTTCGCCGAGATAAGCACTCAGGGAACTCGTCATCATGACGATACGGCTGAATTGAAACTAGAACCAAAGTGTTTTTTTTTGGCGGTCATAATAAAGACTCCCGAATTAACACTTTTTGCGTTATTACACTCTTTCTTCTCGTTGATGAAGTGAATCTTTCATTGTTAATTCAATTGGGTGGCTAAGGTCCCCGAACCTTTCGCTGCTACGCCCATGCTCCTGGCCGTCGCTTTCACGTCCGACATCGCCAAAAACGCTGGCGTTGCCTACGTTCACTACCTGAGTTTCATGCTCTGCTTTGGCGCCCTGGTGCTGGAGCGGAAGCTGATCAAAGCCGATCCGAACCGCCAGGAAGCCACGGCGATGGTGATCACCGACATCATTTATGGCATCGCTGCCTTGGCTCTGCTGGTGAGTGGAATCCTGCGAGTGATCCACTTTGGGCAGGGTGCTGAGTTCTATACCCAGAACCCCTTGTTCTGGTGGAAGGTTGGCTTGTATCTCTCCGTGGGCGGTCTGTCGCTCTATCCCACGATCACTTACATCCTTTGGGCGATTCCGCTTCGTAAGGGTGAACTGCCGAAGGTGAGCCAAGCCCTGGCGACCCGTCTGGCCAGGATTATCAACATTGAATTGGTGGGCTTCGCCAGCATTCCTCTGATGGCGACATTTATGGCCCGTGGTGTCGGTCTTCCTGCCGCCTGATGCAACCTGAGCTCTGCCCTCCACAACAGCAGGTGCGAACTCTGCATGTGGCTTTGAAGCGCCCGGCCCCAGTCCAGCGTCCAGGCTATGCCTCCTCCATCGCCACCACCTCCTTTGGGCCCCCGGTGTTGAAGAACTGGTGTGTCTGGGTTCAGCCCGCCGATGCCATGCCGGCCAACCGTTGGGACCAACGCTGGTTTGAAGCGGTGTCCTCGGCGCTGGCCACCTGGGGCTCCCTGGTTCCACTCACGCGGGTGGACAGTCCAGAGCAGGCAAACGTGATGATTCATCGGCAGCGTCCAGCCCGCCGCCTGGTCGCTGGGGTTTGGCGGGCCAGCAACGGACGCGCACAACTTCAGATTGTGGACGTGCAGCGCCAGGGTCGCCGAAGACTGGAGCCCCAGGTGAAGGTGTTCGTGTCACCCGGTCTGAGGGCTGAAGCTCTGCAGGCCACGGCCTTGCACGAACTGGGCCACGCTTTCGGTCTTTGGGGTCACAGTTCTGTTCCCACCGATGCTCTCGCGGTCAGCCAAGGCGAACATCCGGTGCTGGTGCCATCGGAGCGGGACCGCCTCACGCTGACGTGGGTGTTGCAGCAGACCACTCGTTTTGGTTCGACGATTCGACAGTCCATCGAACCGGCCGAACTTGAATCACCTGAGTGACGTCACCATTCGGGCGAGGCATGCTGCCGGCAGTCGTGGTCCATCCATGAACCTGATCCGTGCTCTGGCGCTGGCAGGCCTGCTGGTGAGCCTGGTGGGATGTCGCTCCAACAACAGCTCGCCCCAGCAGGAACCACAGGTTCGCGAACCGATTCGGATCCATCTGGACGGCAGCAATCCTGCCGCCAGTGAGGGCGTTTTGGATCGTGCTGAGGGCCCGTTTCGTTTCACCGTTGGCTATGGGCGCTATGGCATCGGCTGTGAAGGCACCACCTTCGAGGAGGGTGTGACGCCCCTCGGAACGTTTCAGGTCAACGCCATCCTCAGCAACGACCGCTTCGAGATGGACCCCTCCCTAGTGGAGCAATCCGGGAAAACGGAAGAGGAGCTGCGCGAGACGCTTTTCACCAACATGAACTCCATCGACTTCAAAGGGGATGGGGAAACCGGTGAATACGGCATCGGCTACATCAGCCTGGCTCCTGTGCCTGCCACAGATCAGCCCTTCCGCTTCAACGCGTACGACGGCGTCTTTCGCTGGTACAGCTTCGCCATTCACGGCACCAACAACGACTCCAGGATCGGCAAAGCGGTGACCGGAGGTTGCATCAATACCGGTCGGCTCACCATGGGGGTGTTGTTGGAAACTGTGGAGCTTGGTGATGAAGTGGTAATTAACAGCGACAGCCCCTGCCTGCCTTAATGCCGGCGCGGGGCACCCCTGCGTGCAGCCAGCACCTCCTGCACCTGCCTCCAGGTCACGCTGTGATGTGCCAGGGCGACCTGGATGTGGAAGACGATGTCCGCAGCCTCGCTAGCGATCTCGTAGGCATTGTCGTCTTTGCAGGCCATCACGAATTCAGCACTCTCCTCGCCGATTTTCTTGAGGATGCTGTTGTCTCCCCCTGCCAGCAGCTTGTTGGTGTAGCTGCCTTCCTCCGGTTGCTTGCGTCTCCCCTCGATCACCCGGAACAGTTCGGTGCAAGCATCCGTTGGCGGCGGCAGAGCCTCTGCCCCACCAGCGGTTCGTCCATCGCTGTTTTCGTAGAAACAACTGCGGGAGCCGGTGTGGCAGGCCACATCCCCGGCCTGCTCGACGGTCACCAGCAGCACGTCGGCATCACAGTCGTAGCGGATTTCACGCATCGTCTGGATGTGTCCGCTTGTGGCACCCTTGTGCCAAAGCTCCTGGCGTGAGCGGCTCCAGTAATGCACCTCACCGCTTCGAAGGGTCGCTTCGATTGCTTCCCGGTTCATCCAGGCCACCATCAGTACAGCCCCGTCCAGCCAGTCCTGGGCCACAGCTGGAATTAGCCCCGCTTCGTTAAAACGGAGTTGGTCAATAAAGGCGGGGCTGAGGGGCTGCATCAGGCCTCGGACATTCGGGCAACGCCTGAATCTTCCCGCAGCGTGCTCCACTCCGCGTTTTCACCCCTTGCTCGTTTCTCCGACTCCCTACAGCTGCAGCAAATTCTTCAGCGGATATCCATGCTGTCATAGGCAGTGGCGTCACGAAGGCCATTGCCGTTTCGTGCATGGTTACGACCGTTCATTCAGTGTGCATTTCGCTGCAAGTTCGCTGGATAGCTGTGGCTTTGTTGTTGACTTTTCCAGCTTGCGACCTCTGGAACAGCAACTCAGGCAGCAGTTCGATCACACCTTCCTGGTGAATGCCGATGATCCCTTGATGGAGGAGTGGAAGCGTCTTGATCAGCTTGGTGCGCTTGATCTCCGGGTGATGGACAACGTCGGTATGGAGGCATCAGCCCTGTTGGTGTGGTCCTGGACGAATGCGTTGCTTCTGGAGCGGGATGGAAGGAGGACCTGCTGTTGGCTTGTGGAGGCTCGCGAAAACTCTCGTAATGCTGCTACGTATCAATCGATTCCTGATTGGTTTGGCTCGTCCTCCGGCGGAGCATGATCAGAGTGGTTCAGGTCGTCCATCGCTAAAACTCACGAACTGATTTTTTGCTATTTCTGGTAGTGAGTGGATGACACCTCTCGTGGTCACCGTGCCCACCTGCTGGTTACAAGGTTGGCTGGACGATTACAACCTTCAGCCTCTGCACAGCGTTTTGATTGGGCATGGGGCTCGCTTTGCCTGGTCAATGCTGATTATCTGAGGCTTTTCATGACGATGCCTTTATGGCAACGCACTGCATTTGAGGCATTTGGAACAGGCTTCCTTGCCTTCGCGGTGGGTCGACTGGGGGGTAGCGAATTCAGTGGGTTCGAACAGGCAATCGTTATAGGTCTTTGTCTGGCGCTGTTGATCCATTTCATGGGTCGAGCGACTGGCGCCCATTTCAACCCTGCCGTCACATTGCTCTTGAACGCGCAAAGGTTCGGCCGAGCAAGGCTGTTATCACGGGATGCTCGCCGTGAGTCTGTCGCCTACATCGCAGCTCAGCTGCTGGGAGCCACCGTGGGGCTTGGGCTTAACCCAGTTGAAGGGCCGATCAACGACTTTGGCCTCCATGCCTGGCTTCCGGAGTTTGTATTCAGCTTTGTGCTTTATGGGCTGATTCTGCGTTGGAGTCGCGAAGGTCGCATCTGTCCCGTATCTCAGCCCTTGTCTGGCCTTGTGATTGGTAGTGGGTTGAGCGTGCTTGTGGTGTTGGGAGGGTTGTCTGAATCTGGCATTTACAACCCTGCGATGGCGATCGCCTTGGCTGTCAAGGGGATGGATGGTTCAATCCTTGCCATCGTGAATGAATTCATAGCTGCCGGGTTGTTGCTGCTGTATTTGCCCCCTTGGCCACGTTCATCTGATTGAGAGCCGTTCTCCATCGGCGTCCACGGTGATGGAACTGTTTTCTCCCAGGCGACCGGAAAGGATCAGCTTGGCAATGGGTGTCTCCAGTTCGCGTTGCACAGCCCGTTTCAGCGGTCGCGCACCGTAGACAGGGTCGTATCCGGCATTGGCGAGCCAGTCGGCGGCCCCATCACTGAGGCTGAGCTCCAGTTTGCGGTCAGCCAGTCGTCGGCGCAGGCGTTCCACCTGGAGGGAAACGATCTTGCGCAGTTCCTCTCTCCTTAGGCTGTGGAAAATGATCTGATCGTCGAGGCGATTGAGGAATTCCGGCCGGAAATGGGCCTGTAGAGCTTCATTCACCCGGGCCTCCATCGCCCCGTGCTGCTCGGGATCGCCAGCCTGCTCGAGGATCGATTTGCTACCAATGTTACTGGTGAGAATCAGCACGGTGTTGGTGAAGTCCACGGTGCGGCCCTGCCCATCGGTGACGCGGCCGTCATCGAGTATCTGCAGCATCACGTTGAAGACATCCGAGTGGGCTTTCTCCACCTCGTCGAACAGGATCACGGCGTAGGGTCGACGACGCACCGCTTCAGTGAGCTGGCCACCGGCCTCATATCCCACGTAGCCGGGAGGCGCTCCGATCAAACGACTGACGGTGTGCTTCTCCATGTACTCCGACATGTCGATACGCACCATGGCGTCATCGCTTTCGAACAGCCGGTTGGCGAGCGCTTTGGAGAGTTCTGTTTTGCCGACACCGGTGGGGCCAAGAAACAGGAAGCTGGCAATGGGGCGATTCGGGTCGCTCAGGCCAGCCCTGGAACGTTGAATCGCATCCGCGACGGCGGTGACGGCCTGATGCTGGCCGATCACCTGCTGATGCAGGTCATCCTCCAGTTGCAGCAGCTTTTCCATTTCGCTCTGTACCAGCCGCGCCACGGGGATTCCGGTCCACTTGGCGATTACCTCGGCGATGTCGTCTTCACTTACCTCCTCCCGCAGCAATCCTTTCTCGCCAGGCTCCTCCGATGCGATCTGGGCTTCCTGCTCGAGTAATTGCTTCTGCAACGAGGCCAGGGTGCCGTATTCCAGTTCCGCTGCCTTGTTGAGGTCGTAGCTGCGCTTGGCCTGTTCCACCTGCAGCTGCACCCGTTCGATCTCTTCCTTTAGCGACGACAGCTCATCGATTGCGCCTTTCTCCTGCTGCCACTGGGCGTTCAGGGAACTTTGCTGTTCGCCTAGTTCTGCAAGTTCCCGTTCGATCCGTTGCAGCCGTTCTTGGCTAGCACTGTCGGATTCGCGGCCCAGGGAGAGCTTCTCCATCTCCAGCTGCAGGATCTTGCGATCGATTTCATCGATCTCCTCTGGTTTGGAGGTGATCTCCATCTTCAGGCGCGCGGCTGATTCATCCACCAGATCGATCGCCTTGTCGGGCAGAAAGCGCTCGGCGATG
>QCSL01000028.1 GCA_003209165.1 Synechococcus sp. AG-670-B23
GAGACGAATATCCTGAGGGACCAAAGCACAATTGGCCTGCCAGGCTGGCAAGTCATGCGCGTTTACAGGTATTCCATCCAACATGAGCTGGCCCGATGAAGGTTGCAATAAACCCAGCAGGAGATGTGCAATTGTTGTTTTACCGCTTCCAGTGCGCCCTACCAAAGCAAAACGGGATCCAATCGGAATTGAGATATTAATAGAATCAAGAATCAACTTATCACTGTGCCGGTACGAAAAACTGACATCCCTTAACTGAATCATCCGGCGGGGCATTAGACCTTCTGGGGACGGAACATTAGTAGAAGACAGAAGAAGTCGTTCAGGCTTCAGATCCAACAAATCCAGTGCATCTTTGATTTCCGGGAGACCACCACGCAATCGGTTCAGACTACGAAATGTATTCTGAAGCGGCCCATAAATCTTCAACAAAGTGAACATAATTGCGAATAAATCGGGTATTGCATTACGCACAATGCCGGGATCTCCACTCAAAACTGCAGGAGCCAGCCCAACCAAAAAGAGAATCGAAACACCTGCAGGCTCGATCAAAAAACGAGGAACATCTGGCAGCAAACGCGTTAATCGATCGTACCGCTTTGCTACGACACCATCAGAAGAAAAGCGAGTCACAAAATATTTGTCAGCCGAGTAAAGGTGAACATCACGGATGGATCGCAACGACTCCATCAGCAAAAGATTGATCCGTCGGCCATAACGGACACGCTGCTTAGTCGCCAACCTCAAATATGGAGTGATGAACACTGAGGCCACCACATAAGCTATCAACATCATCACGAAGATGACCAAAGCCTGATAGCCAAGAACAAAAACAACCCCAATCAACAATGATGTCACTGATAGAGCATTACCGGCAATTGCAATCAGAGGAATTACAACTTTTGTTGATACACTATTAAGTATTCGATTAAATTTTTCAGAAAGGTTGGCCGTACGATTTTCAATAAAAAATTCATATCGCTGCTGAAGAACGTTTTGATACACCTGATTAACAAGGTCGTTCCATATCTCTGCACTCAAAAGGCTTTGCATCAAAGACACAAGAAATCGAACCAAAGACGTAAGCCAGAAGGAAGCAATCAGCAGAGCCAAAAGCCAACCCGTTTGATCTAAAATTCCCCCACCAAAAACCCAAATTCCTGGCAAACGGTCCGCAAGCTTTGCGCCTGAAAAAAGGCCCGCAAATCGGGCCAAAAAGGTAATCAAAAGAAGGTCAAGAATGCCCTGGAAAAAAGACGCAAGGAGGACAAAGCCTACAAGGCGCTTACGCCTTGTAGGCAACTTGCCCAGCAAAGCAGAAATATCTTTCCAAGTCTGACTCTGCAGCGAAAATCCTGGAAACTGACGGCTCATCTTTCCCAAGCCAGAATCGACGCTTCAACCTGTTCTGTGACCGTAAGCGTCAAGGGTCATGCTGAACTAGCGGAAAGGCCAGCCGGGCAACCGATTGACCACTCGCTGCAGCCGAGTGAGCCTTTGCTGCAGTTGCAACCGCCACGTGGGAGGGCTGCTCAGGGGTGGCCCCAATGCAGAATCGAGGGCATCCAGGTGAGCGAAGGCGTCCCGCCAGCGCTCCAACAGCGCAGCTTCTGAAAACTCCCGCAAGAGTGCCTCCAAACGATCGCCCGCGGGCCGCCAGCTCTGGGGAGCAGCAACCGCAGCCTTGATTCGCTCAAGGTCGAAATGCATCCGGCCACATCCGATCTGATGCACGGTGTGACCAGGGTCGCCGTAGTCGGCCAGGGCGTGATTCAGGCTGCTGAAAACGACGCAGCCACAGGCCATCGCCTCCAACGGAGGCAATCCAAAACCCTCGGTCACGCCGCGGCCGCGCCAGTACTCCGCTGAGTCGTAGAGGTACACCGTGGAGCGATTGAACAGATTCACCAAGTCATCCACCCAGCCCGTCTGCACCTCCACCACAAGGCCCGCCTGCCGCAACGCCGGCACCAGCTGCTTCAGAACATAGGGGCTGCTTTTGCGGGCCTGAACCAACACATCAATCGGTCGTCGCTGGCCTGTCGAACGGTCACCACGGTCGAGCCAGGCCTGGTCCAGGGCATTCGGAACCAGAAGCAGGGGATTACGGGGAACCTTGTTCCCCCAATAGCCCAAGGTGTTGCGGCTGACGGCCAACACGGGAACATCCGGCGGCAAGCCAAACCCGTATTGACTGCTGTGGGCGTGATATGCGACCCGGCGGCCTTTGAGCCGACGGATCAAACCGGGAACATCAAAACCCCAGCTGACCACCCAGAGGACCTGGGAATTAGGAGGCTGTTTGAGAAGACAATCATCCAGATAGGGATGATCGACTGAACGCTCGCGGTAGGTGACCAGCTCCGTCGGGCACAGATTCGCCACCAATCGCGCGGTCTGCTGTTCAACGCTGAGCCCACCACAGCGAAAGCTACTGCTGATCCCGGGGAGCAGGAAACGAATCAGTTGGGTGGGCACCAGTGAAAACTCAAGCAGCTGCAGCCTCGGTACTGCCCGCCCGCTGACGGCGGGTGAGGAAACCAAACAGCACCTTGCCAATCGCGGCAACAAGATTGCCTTCCAGCTCCTTGAACATGTTCATGTTCAGGTGAAAAGCATGATTGGCCTCTTCGACGATGCGGTCAGCAGTGGGCTGATCGATCGGGAGACTATCCATTGCAGCGCGGTAATTGGTCTTGAACGCCTTCTCATCGGCGATGTCATCGAAGACGTAGAAACGAAGTCCGTCATCGCCATCCATGTTCATCGCTTTCTGGGCGATGTTCTTGAGGATTTGACCTCCGGAGAGATCACCGAGGTATCGGGTGTAGTGATGGCCCACCAAGAGCTCAGGGGACTCCTTAGCTACAGCATGAATCCGTTCAACGTAAGCCGCTGCAGACGGAGAAGGTTGAATCTGCTCTTTCCAACCCGCGCCGAAGTAATAGGTGAGGTCTTGCTCGAGTGATTCACGACGATTGAGCTCTTTCTTGCCAATCGGTCCGACAATCGGATGATCGCCCAACTTGTCGATCTCCTCTTCCATCGCCTCGTAGACGAAGTAGAGGTCTGCAACCAGCTTGCGATAGCTGGATTTGTCTACGACACCCTTCAGAAAGCAGCTCACGAAGCCGGTGTTTTCGGCCATGGTGTGAGACTTTTTCGTGCCTTCACGAATCTGGGCAGCCAGTGCAACGGACATGAATGCTTGTAATTGGACCGATAGAAAGACCCTATAAGCAGTCCACGCAAGGGTGGCCCTGAGCGTTGCGAAGGGTTACGCCGCTGTATCGGACGCAGCATCTCGATCAAACAGTTCGAACATCTCGCGACAGATCTGCTGAAGCTGCCTCACCTGCTGCTGCTGGGGCAAGTGGGGGCCTTCTGGCAACCATTCACCGACCGTGGCGAGGCGCCAGCGTTCACCGTCGTAGGTCATGCCCCGCATCAACACCCCCAGCAGGCGCAATTGCGCATCACCTCGCTCCGCCCTGATGCGCAATTGCATCAGCAAACTGCGGCATTCAAGGCGTGGACTCCAACCCGGGAAGTGAAAGGAGAGATCAAGTGATTCCGTTTCATTCCACTTTCGGGTCTGCGGGTCGTCCCGCCAGGGGCTGAGGTTGGCCTGCGCAGCAGGGAACTGACGGCGTACGAGGGTGATCGTGGAAGCGAGTGCTCGCATCCGGGCCACGCTTTGTACCGACTCGCCCGCGTTCACCGCAACCTCCTGATTCCGCACAGTGTGCAAGGAGATGCAAGAGGTCGCCGTTACGGTTGCCCGAGGTTTAAGAAACCATGACACAACCGCTGCACCTCGGCCTGCTGGGCGCCATGCCGGAGGAGATCGGTACTGATCTAAGCCACCTCAAGGATCTGAGGTGCAGCGACCATGGCGACCTAACGATTCACAGGGGTTCGTGGGGCGACAACGTGCACCTCAGCCTGGCCTGGAGTGGCTGGGGCAAGGTGAGCGCTGCACGGGCCGCCACACGTTTGCTTGCCAGCGATCCCAGCATCGATCTGCTGGTGTTCACCGGCGTTGCCGGCGCTGCAGATCAGACCCTGCATCAATGGGATGTGGTGTTGGCCGATGCTGTGGTGCAGCACGACATGGATGCCCGACCCCTTTTCCCACGCTTCACGCTGCCAGCGCTGAACCAGGACCGTCTCAAACCCCAGCCGGCTTGGTTCCACTGGGCCAAGACAGCTCTACTGGAGGCTCACGAAACGGGCGAACTGGACGGGTTCGAACGGCCCAGCAGCGGTCTGATCGCCACGGGGGATAGCTTCATTGGCGATCCGGCAGTGCTGCAAGCGCTGCGGGATGCCCTCCCCGACCTTCGGGCCGTTGAGATGGAAGGAGCCGCCGTCGCGCAGGTGGCCGAGCAGGAGGGCGTCCCCTGGCTGGTGCTGCGGGTGATTTCCGATGGTGCCGATGAGGCAGCCGCCCAGAGCTTCGAAGACTTCGTTAGACGCTACGAACAGCAGGCATGGCGACTGATTGAGGCCCTGCTGCAGCGCTGCGATGATACGCCCCAATAACGCGCATGATGCCTGTACTGAACCGCTTGCTGCGGTACGGCGTAGTGGGAGGCACAGCAGCCGCTGTACACATCGGTGTGCTGCTGCTGCTGGGCCAGTGGATGAGCCTGAGCCTGGCCAATCCCATCGCGTTCCTGGCCGCGTCTGTGGCGGGCTATGTCGGCCATGCCCTGCTGACCTTCCGGGAAGAGACCGGAGGTCGCCAGTTCGCCCGGCGCTGGCTGCTACTGCAGTACGTGGTCAACATCAGTGTCTGCGCGCTACTGCCGCTTCTGAAGGCGCCAACGCTGATGCTGGTGTTCACACCCACGTTGCTGAACGCCCTGATCTGGAGCCGAGCGGCCCGCTTCAGTGCCAAGGCCCGTCAGCAACAGAACGGCCAACCACCACTGCTCCACGCCGACGACCTCGGCCTGGCGCTGGGTGTGGATGCAGCCATCATCGATCTCGCCCAAAGCGGGCAACTTCAGGGGGCCAGTCTTTTGGTGAATGGTCCCAGCGCCAGGGACGCCGTCCAGGCCTGGAAAAACCTTGCGGAGACCCCACCGCTCACCCTTCATCTTTGCCTCACCGAAGGGCATCACTTGGCCAACTGCCCGGATCTACCGACCGGATTCGGCACCCTGCTGCTGGCTTCCCTCCTGCCCTGGCAGCGGCGGCGCATCGCTCCCCAGCTGCGAAGGGTTCTGCAGCAGCAAATCAGCCGCTACCGCCAGCTCACTGGGCTGCATCACATCCGACTCGATGGACACCAACACATCCACCTCGTGCCTCTGGTGCTAGATGCCGTATTGGATCTTGCCAGTGCCGAATCGATCACCTGGGTGCGCACGACGCGGGAACCGCTGCCGGAGGGCTTATCGCTGAGGCTGTGGTGGCGCAGCCTTAAGACAGGAGGTCTGATCAAGTGGCTTGTTCTGCAGCTCCTGAGCGGGCTGGCCATCCCACGTCTTCGCCAGGCCGGACTTGAAACCAATCGGCGCTTCGCCGGTGTGTTGTTCAGTGGATCGATGTTCGGCGTGGCGTTTCGTCACTGCTGGATCTCAGCCCACAGCCCCAGCAAAATCAAGAGCGCTTCACGGCCCGTTGTGCTGATCCACCCGGCCCAGCTCAATGCCGCAGCGGGCATGGATCAAGAGGCGTTTCAGCATTCTGTGGCCTTTTTCAACTCGACAAACCGCCAAAAGGAGTGGACGTCAGCGCAACAGCTCTGAAGCCTGATGCACGGCTCTGACGAAGTAGTGCGGGCGCCGTTTTACATCGATGTAGATCCTGCCGATGTATTCACCAAGGACACCAATGCCAATCAGCTGGATCCCCCCCAGGAACAGAACGGCCACGATCAGAGAGGCGTAACCCGGCAAGTCCACACCGAAAACCAGGGTGCGCAGCAAGATCATTGCGGCATAGACAAAGCTCAGGAGCGAAATCAGCACACCGATCACACCCCAAACCTTCAACGGCTTAACTGTGAACGAAAAGATGCCGTCCAGGGCATAACGCCAGAGCTTGAGAGAGCTCCAGGAGGTGGTGCCACCAACGCGGGCCATCCTGCTGTAGGCGATCTCCTCACTGCGGTAGCCGGTCCAGGGCATCAACCCCTTGGAGAAACGCGTGGCCTCACGCAACTGGGTAACCGCCTCCACCACCGGTGCGCTCAGCAAACGGAAATCGCCGGCGCCCTCCTGAAGCTGAATCGAGTCCACCAGGCGGTTGAACACCCGATAGAACCATGAGGCCGTGGCCACCTTCACCAGCCCTTCGGCATCTCGGTCATCTCGCACCGCGGTGACCACCTCAGCGCCGTTACGCCAGGCCTGCACCATCGCCGGAATACGCTCCGGCGGGTGCTGCAGATCGGAATCGATCAGCACCGCTGCGGCACAGCGGCCGTTGGAATAGTCCAACCCCGCCAGCATCGCAGCCTCCTTGCCGAAGTTGCGTGTGAGCTCCAACAGCGTGACGCCCTGATCGGCATGGCTCTGCTGCCAGGCACGAATCACAGAAACCGTGGCATCGGAAGAACCGTCATCAATGAGCAGCAAATGGTCAACCTCCGGCAAGGCCACGACACGCTCCATAAAGGCGCTGATCACCTCGGCTTCGTTGAAGCAGGCCGTCACCACCCACACCTGCTCGCTGGCCATTGATGCGCGGTCTGCACTGCAGTGAACCGTAGGGCTCCCGGCTCAGTCATAGGCTCGGCCTACTGACGCCCGACCAACCACCATGGCCCAGTTCGAGAAGCTCACCGCCCCCAACAAGGGCACTCCGATCCGCTTCGAGAACGGACAGCCTATAGTGACTGACGACCCGATCATCCCCTACATTCGGGGTGATGGCACAGGTGTTGACATCTGGCCCGCCACCCAGAAGGTGCTGGATGAAGCTGTGGCCAAGGCCTACGGCGGCAGCAAGAGCATCGAATGGTTCAAGGTGTACGCCGGCGATGAATCCTGCGACCTCTACGGCACATACCAGTATCTGCCGGAAGACACTCTCGAGGCGATCCGCGCCTACGGCGTGGCAATTAAGGGCCCCCTCACCACACCAGTCGGCGGCGGCATTCGCTCCCTGAATGTGGCTCTGCGCCAGATCTTTGATCTGTATTCCTGCGTGCGTCCATGCCGCTTCTACAAGGGCACCCCAAGCCCCCACAAGCGTCCCCAGGATCTGGACGTGATCGTCTACCGGGAGAACACGGAAGACATCTACATGGGGGTGGAATGGGAAGCCGATGACGCCGTCGGCCAGGAACTGCGCAAGTACCTCAACGAGGTGGTGATCCCCGCCAACGGCAAGCTAGGCAAGCGCCAGATCCCTGAGGGATCCGGCATCGGCATCAAGCCGGTGAGCAAAGCAGGCAGCCAGCGCCACATTCGCAAGGCCATCCAGCACGCTTTGCGTCTTCAGGGTGACAAGCGGCACGTGACCCTTGTGCACAAGGGCAACATCATGAAATTCACGGAAGGAGCCTTCCGTGACTGGGGCTATGAACTGGCCACCACCGAATTCCGTGACGTGTGCATAACCGAGCGGGAAAGCTGGATTCTCGGCAACCTCGAAAAGGACTTCAACCTCAGCGTGCAGGCCAACGCCCGCATGATCGAGCCGGGCTACGACAGCCTGACCCCGGAGAAAAAGGCTGAAATCGATTCCGAGGTGCAGGCTGTGATCGAAGCCATCGGCAAAAGCCATGGTGGAGGCAAGTGGAAAGAGATGGTGCTGGTGGATGACCGCATCGCCGACAGCATCTTCCAGCAGATCCAGACCCGCCCCCAGGAGTATTCGATCCTCGCCACGCTCAACCTCAACGGCGACTACATCTCCGATGCCGCTGCGGCAATGGTGGGCGGCCTGGGAATGGCCCCCGGCGCAAACATCGGCGAGAACGCCGCCATCTTCGAAGCCACCCACGGCACCGCCCCAAAACACGCCGGCCTTGATCGGATCAACCCTGGTTCAGTGATTCTCAGCGGCGTGATGATGCTGGAATTCCTCGGCTGGCAGGACGCTGCTGATCTGGTGACCAAGGGCCTCAGTGCCGCCATCGCCGACAAGCAGGTCACCTACGACCTGGCCCGATTGATGGAACCCAAGGTTGATCCAGTGAGCTGCAGCGGTTTCGCTAAAGCAATCGTCGCCCGTTTCTAAAAAATCAACAGCAGGCAATCCGTGATCATCAATCACTCGAAGAAATTCATATTTTTTGCCAACCGGAAGACAGCATCGACATCAACGGCTATAGCTCTATCGAGCAGCTGCAATTGAAATGATGTCATTAAGCATTTAGTACGAGACGAGAAAATTCGCAGAGAGCTTGGCTACCAAAGATCTACCAATTTCATTCTTTGGTAAAATAAAATCAACTACTGCAGAATTGAAGCCAAGGGCAAAATCTTCAAAACAAGCGAATCGCGTCCTTAAGACAATTGGTCTACTACAAAGATCGAAGCAAAAACTGCCCTTAACAAGAATTACATCAGTGAATCGACCTTCGAGAGATATCACAGCTTCTGCTTCATTAGAAACACGTGGGGCCATGCTCTTTCACAGTTTTTTGAACTTAAAAAGGCAGGAGAATGCAATCTCTCGAGCTAGATGCATTCATTGGAAGCGAAATGTTAGAGAAATTTGCGCTTTTATATCAACCAATATATAGCGACAATGGAAGAATTCTTGAAAAAAGTTGTATAGATACGAAAGCCTCCAGGAAACCATCAAAGACATCTTTAATGACCTAAAACTCGCCAAAAATCCACAACTCCAAAAAGCAAAATCAGCTTTGCGAACCGACAAAAGACCCTACAGAGAGATGCTCAACACAAGGCAAAGAAGCGAAATTAACATATATTTATCCAAGAAATTGAATGGGGTAAATATCAATTCTGAAAACTCCAGATGCTCAAAGCAGCAGTAAACACGCCACAACGCAGATACGAAAGCCAAACAAACAACGTTTTTCTTCAAACCCAGCCATCCGCAGGCTGATCGATCCAGACTCTGCCCATGACCCAGTCAGGCAGTACCGAGACCGCGATCAGCACCCTCCTCGGGCTTACCGCTGGCACAGCAGACCCCTGCGTGCATTGCGGCTTTTGCCTCCCCACCTGTGCCAGCTATCGAGTGCTGGCCAGTGAAATGGACTCCCCCCGTGGCCGCATCCATACTCTGCGGGCCATCGAAGCCGGTGAACTGGAGCTCGATGCCACGGTCGCCAGACATTTCGACACCTGCCTGGGCTGCTACGCCTGCGTCTCCGCCTGTCCCTCGGGGGTGCGCTACGACCAGTTGATAGAGGCCACCCGTCCCAAGCTGAATCAGGCCAATCACCGCAACAGCTGGCAGATCAGCTTTCGCAAGCTGTTGCTGCAGGTGCTGCCCTATCCCAGGCGATTGCGAGCCCTGCTGCAACCCCTGCGGGCCTACGCCGGCACACCGCTGCAAACGCTGGCCCGCCGCTCCGGGCTCACCCGTCTGTTCGGGCCGGAGATCGAAGCGATGGATCAATTGCTGCCGCCCCTAGTGAAGGAGAGCTTCAACGACCAACTGCCCCTAATCAATCCCGCCAGCGGCGAACGCCGCGGACGCGTTGCGCTACTGCTGGGCTGCGTGCAGCGCTGCTTCGATCCCAGCGTAAGCACCGCAACGGTGAAGGTGCTCCAGGCCAACGGTTTTGAGGTGGTGATTCCGCCGGAGCAAGGCTGCTGTGGGGCAGTAAGCCATCACCAGGGGGAGCTGGAGCTCACCCGTCAACTAGCGACGGATCTCATTCAGAGCATGAATGAGATCCAAGGAGAATTGGATGCAGTGCTTGTGGCCGCCTCCGGCTGCGGCCACACCATGAAGGCCTACGGCGAGCTGCTGAACGGCAACTCTGGATTCCGGGCTCCAGTGCTGGATGTGCAGGAATTCCTGGCGGACCGAGGCCTCCTTGAGAGGTTCCGCGCGCAACTGCAACCGCTCCCCGGCGTCGTGGCCATGCATGACGCCTGCCACATGATTCATGGCCAGAGAATCCAGGCCCAGCCCCGGCAATTGTTGCGGGCCATCCCCGGCATCGAGCTGCGGGAAGCAACAGAGGCAGGGGTCTGCTGCGGCAGTGCCGGCATCTACAACCTGGTCCAACCGGAAGAGGCGGCTGAACTGGGCCGGATCAAGGCCAATGACCTCAGCGGCACCGGCGCTGAACTGGTGGCCAGCGCCAACATCGGTTGCACTCTGCAACTTCGGCGGCACCTGGGAGATCGGGCACAGGTGCAGCACCCGATGGAACTGCTGGCCGCCTCAGCCGGCCTCCATCCGCTGCCAGGCGTCCCGCAGGGTGTCGGAACGGCCGAGATTGCCGGGGAAAGTGAGAATCGGCAGTCTGCTGAAGGGTCCTCCTGATGGGCGCACCAGCGACAGTCCCGGCAGCAACTGGCCTTCCAGCTGCACCGACTCGAGGGCCAGGCCCCGGGCCAGCAGCGTCTGGGTGGTGATTCCGCCTTTACTAATCAGATAACCGAGATCAGGAGCAAGGGCTGCCGCAAGTCGCCCCATCAACTCCGCCAGCGCGGAGGACAGGCGCCGGTCCTCGTGCTCTGAGGCACAGCGCAGCTCACCGCGACTGGTGAAGAGCACCGGTGTGAGGCCTTGACCAAGCAGTGCTCGCAGCTGTTGCAGCCAGACCTGCTCCAGATCCGCCAGCAACAGATCGGCTGTTGGCCCCTCCAGCACCCGGGCGATACGAGGCACCGGCAGCTCAACCCCATGGCAATCCGGTTCCGCCACCAGCAGCTCCAGCTGCTGATCCGCCAAGGGCACGTGAGAGCCCACCATCACCAGTCCCGGCTGAGGTGTGCCATCGGCAGCCGGCCTCCTCAATCCCACAAGTCCCTCGGGATCCAGCGGCGGCGGACCGGGATCCGCCAGAGCCTTCACCATGCTGGCGGCGGAGCGGAACAGGAACCGTTTCTCCCCCTGGAGGGCGCGCACCGCTGCGGCCAAAGCAATGAGTTGCTCCTGCCGCTCGGCATCCACCACCACAGCTGCATTGCCCTGGAGAGAACGCAGGCGATCGATCAACAGCGGCAGGCCAGCCCCACAGGCGAAATCGAGCTCTATGCCAGTGATCCGCTGCACAGACGCCGCGGCAATGGCCCCATCGCTTTTCTCCTCCAACCAGCAGGCCAGATCACTGCTGCTGAACCCAAACAGCCGGTCCTGGGCAAACGACGTGGTGTGCACCGGTTCCCCATGAAGTAGATGTACACCGTTCACGGTGGTGCGCCCCCCCTCTAGGAAGGCTGGCACGTGCAAGGTGGCATCAAAGGGGCCGAAGGCCGCCTGCAATGCCTCTGGCTCTAGAACCCCATGGCCACGCAGGGTTGAGTCCCCGCGACTCACCAGCAGCACTTGATCACGCACCAATCCCTCCCTCTGCAGCGCCTGATCCAAGGCCGCCACAATTCCGTGGTTTCGTTCAGCCGCATCCGTTGGCGTCAACGCCCGGGTGTTCGCCAACAGGAACATCAATGGCGAGGCATGGCGCAGCCCCCGGCACAGGGTGTTGACATCCCAACGCAGCAGCAGCGGACAGCTGTGCACCGTCTGCGAGCCGGTGGGATCGTCGTCAATGACCACAACCTTCATGGCACCATCGTGCCGTGAGCCATTCCCCCGCCAGCCGCAGCACTCTGATCGACCTGGTGCACCAGTGGCATCAAAGCGGCACCCCCTGGAGTCCCAGTGGCCTGGGCACACGCCTGGACTGGGGCCCACCGCTGGATCCCCGCCACGAGGTGCTCTCCTGCCGTCAGCTCAACCGGGTGATCGACCATGCCGTGGACGATCTGACGATCACTGTGGAAGCTGGTCTACCGCTGCAGGACCTGCAGGATCTGCTGGCGGAGCAAGGGCAGTGGCTTCCGATTGACTGGCCTCGAGCCGGTGCTCCCGGCAGCATCGGCGGCCTGGTGGCCCGTGGACTGGCGGGAGGACTTCGTCAACGCCATCTGGGGGTGCGTGATCAGATAATCGGTATCGGCCTGTTGCGGCCTGATGGCATCGAAGCCCATGCCGGTGGACGGGTGGTGAAGAACGTGGCCGGCTATGACCTGATGCGTCTGCTCTGCGGCAGCTGGGGCAGCCTGGCGCTGATCACCGAACTCACCCTTCGACTGCAACCGCTGCGCCCCGCCCGCAGCAGCCTGTTCGTGAACGGCGACCTGGACGCCCAGGAGGCCTTCCGCAGCGAACTGTTGCGCTCCAGCCTGACACCGGAACGCTGCGACTGGATCAACAGCGGCGAAGGTACCTGGCGGCTGCGGTTGGTGATTAGCAGCGTGTCCGACCAGGCGGTGGAGGAGCAGCTCAACCGTCTCGAGACGTTGGCGCTTGAACAGCAACTCAGCGCCGAACGCCAGCCCTGCGCCGATGCCCTGACTACACCTTTCGATGCCAGCCCCTCGGCGCAACTGGTGCGACTTGTGCTGCCGCCGGCCCAGATGAAGCGGCTGCTGCAGGATGACGCCATGAGAGCTCTAAAGCCGTGGTGCTGGGAGCTGGCCGCGGGAGCCGGCTGTGGCGATGGCTGGTGCGATGCGGCGACACCGGATCACCATCTGGAAGCCATGCGCCGCAGCATCATTCGCCTCGGGGGCGAAATGACACTGTTGAAACGCGCGGCCGAATCAACCGTCCCGGCCTGGCTCGACCGTCCCTCCCGACCGCTGATCGAAGCGGTGAAACGCCAGTTCGATCCCAAGCTGCAGCTCAACCGTGGCCGCCTGCCAGGGGTGGATCAGGAGACGCTGTAGCGGCAACGAAGGCTCTGCTGGGCGCCAGGCTCCAGCACCAGTTTTCGATCACCACTGACCAGGGCCTGCCTCGGCCCTGTCCAGGGTTCCAGGCAGACCATCGCCCGCGGGGGCTCGGTCCAGACCACGCTGAGGTTCAGCGGCGCCTGATGCTGCAGTTCCAGCGTCACGCCGGTGGCGTCATCTATCAGGCTGACCGGGCCCGCGGGGCGGCAGAGAAAATCGACCCCCTCTGGCAACAGCTTGAGCTGATCGGCGGTGGCAGCCATGGCCATATCCAGATGGTTGAGGCAGTGCTCCGCCAAGCCCGTGAGTCGGGCCTGGGGCAGATCGCTCACGTTGAAGTAGGGATGCAAGCCAAAACTGAAGGGCATGTCGGTATCGCCACAGTTATGCACCGTGATGGAGATTTCCAGTGCAAGGGCGACCGGGCGCATCTCCATCTCCAAGCGAAAAGGAAACGGAAAGGCGGCGAGGGTCGCCTCACTGCTGGACAAGGTCAACTGCACGCCGCTCTGATCATCCAGCAGCTGAAGCTGCCAGGGCAAATCCCGGGCGAAACCGTGCTGCTTGAGGGGGTACTCCACACCATTCACCTGGAGCACGTCGCCAGGCAGGTTGCCGCAGATCGGGAACAACACTGGAATGCCTCCACGAATACTTTTGGTGGGATCGGCATAACGGTCCTGATCGAAGTACAGGATCTCCCGTCCTCCGCAAACCCAACCGCTGATCAAACCTCCCCGCTCGGGGATGATCCGCAACCGATCTCCGCTGCTGTGATGCACGAAGTGCCAGTGGGCGTAGGGCGCCGACTGCTGGGTGAGGGTCATGGGCATCCGCTGATACGTAGGTGTGACTACTTCATTCCCTTAGCCAGCAGATCCGCATTTGTCGGGGCTGGAGCCGACTGGAGGCCCTCCAGCCACTGGAGCAAGGCCGCATTCACTTGATCCGGCACCTCATCATGGGGACAGTGCCCGGCCTCCAGAACCACTTCGGTGGTGCCCTCCGGAGCATGGCGCTGGAAGGTGGAACGGCGACCGGGGGCATTGATCCACGGATCACGGATGCCCCAGAGCAGCAGCAGGGGAGCCGTGAGTTCCGCGAAAAGCTCATCCAAGGGCTGACCGCGAGGGATGTCGAAGACGGTTCGGAACACCCCGAAAGCGCCAGGATCGCAGGAGGGGCGCCGAATCGACTCCACAAGCCAGTCATCCACGTTGGTCTTGTCCATATACACCTGGTTGAGGGTGCGGCGAATCGAGGCGGGTCGGCGCAGGTTTTCGAACAGCAACCGCTGTAGCACCGGACTCTTCATCAATGCAGTACCGATGTTCTGACGGGCAATGGCGCCCCAGCCTTGCGGGGGTTTCTGCTCATCGCTGAAGGGACCAGCGGCATTGAGCAGCACAACCCCCGCACAGTCCGATCCCAAAGCTGCCCCGGCTGCTAGGGCTGCAAACCCGCCAAGGGAATTGCCGGCGATCACCGTCGGACGGCCGATCCGCTCATGGACATAGGCCGCCAGTTGATCGCGCCACAGGGCACCGTCGTAGTTCAGCCCAGACGGCTTGGCACTCCTGCCGAAGCCCAGCAGATCGATCGCATGCACGGCGTGGGTCTGGGCCAACACGGGAATGTTGTGACGCCAATGATCGGTGGATGCCCCGAACCCGTGGACTAATAGGAGGGCAGGACGATCAGCACTGTGATCGTCAGGATGCTGCTGCACCGTGTGCACGGCATGGCCGAGATGGCTCCAAGTAGTGCAATCCACAGACAGATGCGAGGGACGCGATGCTAAGCAGCACTGAAGCAGCTTGGATGCTGAGCTACGAGGTCATGAGCGGTCCGCTGACGGACCCGTCCGTTTGGCGCGGAGCGTTGCTCTGGGCCATCGCCTTTTATGTGCCGCTGAGCGCACCACTCAGCAAATTGGAATCAAGCCTGGAGGAAAGTGACATCCCGGAGTCGGCGCGTCAACCAACTTTGGTGATTAGCAGCCTGCTGCTGGCCCTCTGTACCGGCATCGTGACCCAGCTAGGGTTAAGTTGGTTAGTGGGTCCTGGCTGGGCTTCCAGCTTTGGGGTCGTGGTCGTGGGATGGAGCGTTCTTCTCATCCTTGCTAACACTGCGAAAGACGACTGAATCAGGGAGCACCCGCTAGGGGATCCGCTGCAAGCTCATCAGGTACCTGATTGCCATCCTCAGGGGGCTTGTCTTTCAACACCAAGCGCAGCAGCACAGGTGCCAAAAATGTGGTGCCGATGACCATCAGCAAAATCGCCGCTTCCAGGCCGGGACTGAGCAACTTGGCCGCCGTACCCAAACCCAGGAAAATAAGACCCACCTCACCACGAGGCAGCATCCCGAGCCCCACCACCAGGTGATTGGTTCTCTGCTTGCCGAACACGGCCCATCCGGCGACAACCTTGCCGATGATGGCCACAACGAACATGAAGCCAGCGATCACGAGCGCTGAACGAGCTTCTGGATCGGAAGGGTTGATCACAGAAAGATCCATGCCGGCACCTACAAGCACGAAGAACACCGTTGCGAACAACCCGACGATCGGCATGACAGCTGCCTGAATCTCATGGCGATGTTTTGAGGTGCTGGCGATCAACCCAGCGGCGAACGCACCAAGGGCTGCCTCGAGGCCAATGGCCGTGGCAATGAAGCAGCTGGCTCCCAGGAGCAGATAAGAGCCAACCAGCTTGTCTCCCGGCGCCTTGAGCTGATCGATCATCCAGTCGAAGGCAGGTGCTGCCTTGCGGCTCAGCACCAGTGCCACCACTACAAACAGCACAGCGGCCACGACCAGCTGAACAATCGGAGCGATTTCAAGGCTGCCTCCAGCCGCGAGGGAGACGACCACCGCCAAGATCACGATGCCGAGGATGTCGTCGAGTACAGCGGCGCCAATCACGATCTGGCCCTCACGGGTGCGCAGATAGCCCAATTCACCGAACACACTGGCGGTAATGCCGATGCTGGTGGCCGTCATCGAAGCACCAGCAAAGATCGCCTGGATTGGATCCACATGGAACAGGGCCATCAGGCCGAATGTGCCGAGGGCAAAGGGCAGCACTACACCCACCACAGCAACCGAGAAGGCCTGAGCGCCGACGGCCATTAGTTCGTCGAGCTCACTCTCTAAACCTGTGAGAAAGAGCAGGGAGTAAAGGCCGAGGTTGGAGACGGACCGCAGCGACCCGAAGCTTTCGTTGTAGATCAGGCCGATCTCCTCAGGGGGCACATTGGCCAGCCCACCCATGGCATTGGTGAAGGCTTCACTGAGTTGCACATGGGTTTCCGGCGGTACCAGAAGATGCAAGCCGGACGCACCGATGATCACGCCGGCAAGGAGCTCACCAAGGATCGTTGGCAATTCGAACCTGACCAGGAGTTCAGCCAAGGTCCGGGCTGCGATAAAGATCAGCACGAACCTGAGAACACCTACCAGCGTTTCGGCGACCTCGAAGTCATGGCTGCTGATTTCGCTCAGCAGAGTGGGCAGCAGCATTAAGCCGGGCATGTCTCACGCGGAACCTTAATGGTCATTCCGCAAGCAAACTGTTCGCTAGATGATCCCAATTAACTGGAGATGCTGTAGAAGCGGCTTTTTTTGCAGGCAGCCCCAGCTGTGATGGCTACGGTCTAGTAACTCATTGAGTTGGGCTCCGAGCACCCCTGGCCTGACGGTGATTCCACACTCCATGGCTCGCTGAACCAACATGACCACTTCTCAGCCCTTCGATCTGCGTCTGCCGACCCCTGGGTGTTACAACGACCCTGAGCGCGCCGGCCTCGATTCCAAAAGCGTGTTCGACGGCATGACCGAGCACCTTTTCTTCACGCTTGGGAAGCTGGCGCCAACCGCCAGTCGCCATGACCTCTACATGGCCCTGAGCTATGCGGTGCGTGACAGATTGATGATGCGCTACCTAGCCACCACCGAAGCGATGAGGGCCCACCCGCAGAAATCGGTGGCCTACCTCTCGGCGGAATTCCTGATCGGTCCGCAGCTCCACAGCAACCTGCTGAACCTGGGGATCCAGAAGGAGGCGGAGGAGGCATTGAAGAATTTCGGGATTGATTCGTTGCAGCAGATCCTTGATGTGGAGGAGGAACCAGGGCTGGGCAACGGCGGTCTGGGCCGTCTGGCGGCTTGCTACATGGAGTCGCTGGCAAGCTTGAAGATCCCAGCCACCGGCTACGGAATCCGCTATGAATTCGGCATCTTCGACCAGCTGATCCGCGATGGATGGCAGGTGGAGATCACCGACAAATGGCTCAAGGGCGGTTGGCCCTGGGAACTGCCCCAGCCCGATGAGGCTTGCTTCGTGGGCTTTGGTGGCCGAACCGAGAGCTATATCGACGACAAGGGCAACTACCGCTCGCGCTGGATCCCGGCAGAACATGCCATCGGCATCCCCCATGACGTGCCCGTACTGGGTTACAGGGTCAACATCTGCGACCGACTGAGACTGTGGCGTGCAGATGCCACCGAAAGCTTCGACTTCTATGCCTTCAACATCGGCGACTACTACGGTGCCGTCGAAGAAAAGGTGGGCAGCGAGACCCTCTCCAAAGTGCTGTATCCCAACGACGGCACCGACGAAGGTCGTCGTCTGCGCCTCAAGCAACAGCACTTCTTCGTCAGCTGCTCCCTTCAGGACATGCTGCGCAGCCTCGACAACCGGGGGCTGGCCGTTGAAGACTTTCCCAGCTTCTGGACCGTTCAGCTCAACGACACCCACCCGGCCATCGCCGTAGCAGAGCTGATGCGCCTGCTGATCGACGATCGGCATCTGGAGTGGGACAAGGCCTGGGACATCACCTCCCGCTCCGTGGCCTATACCAACCACACTCTGCTTCCCGAAGCTCTAGAGAAGTGGGATCTCAACCTGTTCAGCAGCCTGCTGCCCCGCCATCTGGAGCTGATTTACGAGATTAACCGGCGCTTCCTGCAGCAGGTTCGACTGCGTTACCCCGGCAATGACGCGATCCAGCGGAAACTCTCGATCATCGATGAAGAGGGCAGCAAAGCCGTTCGCATGGCGCACCTGGCCACAATCGGCGCCCACCATGTGAACGGTGTGGCAGCCCTGCACTCCGACCTGGTGAAAACCGACCTGCTGCCGGAGTTCGCAATGCTCTGGCCGGAGAAGTTCACCAACGTCACCAATGGCGTCACCCCACGCCGCTGGGTCGCCTTAGCCAACCCCGAGATGTCTGCCCTGCTGGATGAGCATGTGGGGCCCGACTGGATCTCCAACATGGAGAGCCTACGCAAGCTGGAGGAGCGGCAGAACGACCAGGGCTTCCTCGAACTCTGGGGCAACACCAAGCTGTCGGTTAAGCGCAAGTTGGCCACCTACATCCACCGCAACACTGGCGTGCTAGTGGATCCCTCCAGCTTGTTCGACGTGCAGGTGAAGCGCATTCACGAGTACAAGCGCCAGCACCTCAACGCCCTCCAGGTGATCACCCAGTACCTGCGGATAAAGAACGGCCAGACCGGCGGCATGGCGCCTCGCACCGTGATCTTCGGCGGCAAGGCCGCTCCCGGTTATTACATGGCGAAGCTGATCATTCGCTTCCTCAATGGCATTGCTGACACCATCAACGCGGACCCCGACATGGATGGACTACTGCGGGTGGTGTTCTTGCCTGACTACAACGTGAAGCTTGGCGAACAGGTTTACCCCGCTTCCGATCTCTCCGAGCAGATCTCCACAGCGGGCAAGGAAGCTTCCGGCACCGGCAACATGAAGTTCGCCATGAATGGTGCCCTCACCATCGGCACCCTCGACGGAGCGAATGTGGAGATACGGGAGCTCGTCGGTGCCCAGAACTTCTTCCTGTTCGGCAAGACCGTCGAAGAGATCACGGCCTTGAAACAGAGCGGCTACCGACCGAGCGACGTAATCGCTGCGCTACCGGAGCTGCAGGAGACCCTGCGACTGATCGAGATGGGCCACTTCAGCAATGGCGACGGTGAACTGTTCCGACCTCTGCTCGACAACCTTACCGGCAACGATCCCTTCTATGTAATGGCCGACTACGCCGACTACCTGAGGGCCCAAGAGGCAGTCAGCCATGCCTGGAGCGATCGTATGCACTGGAATCGCATGTCGCTGCTGAACACAGCCCGTACAGGATTCTTCTCCTCAGACCGATCCATCAGCGAGTACTGCAACAACATCTGGGCCGTGGACCCACTCAACGTGGAGATCACCTGCGACGTGCGCTGAAACCAGCTACGAAAAAGCCCTGGATACTTCTCCAGGGCTTCTGCACCAACATCAAGTGCTTCAGCTGCGATCGGGTAAGTCAGGTGTCTGGTGCAACAGGCGATTGAGACGCAGACGGTCCACATTCAACGGGTCTGGAGCTAACTCACCGGCCATTTCGCGGAACTTCTGCTCAATTTCCTCGGGGACGCGCACATCAAAGACTCGTTCCATCAAGGCCTCAATCGAGAACAGATGGGCATTGATATTTTCAAGATCAGCGATGGCCTGTTGTAGGGAATCGCCTGATTCCTCCGGGAGGGGTGCTCCAGCTGCTGCAGGCTTTAAAGATGCTGCATCGGCGGTCTGGCGGAATCCGTTCTGCTTTTGCAGATCCTCGAGTACGCGGCCGGAAAGGGTGCGGAACGACTGGAGTGCTGCCCAGTTGAGCTCCTGCTGCTGACGAAGCGTGGGGGACTCTCGAATTAGCCGGTCATGCTCCCGGTAAAACCGTTGGCAATCCGGGCACTGGCAGGGCTCTTCCGGCAATGCAGTCCCACGCGGTCATTCCCCACTATGCCACTGAATCAAGCCGCCTGAGGTCCCAAATCCTCTTCGGCCTGGGATCCATCTTCGCCAGCCGTTTCAGGCAGGGGGATCTCAATGGACGACACAACACCGATCACATCCCGCAGCCGCATCGAATCCGCAAACCAACCCATGGCCTGTTCTGTGTCTCCGCGACGTTCGGCATCACTAGCTTGGTCCTCATGGGCTTCCGCCAAAAGAGCCAGCCAACAGAGGCAACGTGCCTGAACCACCGATAGGTCGAGGTCCGTGGGCTGGGATTCGGCAATCCGCTCACTTTCCTGCTGCACCAACAGCCGCAAACGGAGATCGTGAAGCTGGGTCATGGCGCCCAAACCCGGTTGTCCCAACCCTAGCGGTGGTGAACGATCTGCCCACCCCACCAGATGTAGCGCTCACTACCTCCTCGGCAATTCTCACGGGGCTGGCGGGACTCGAACCCACGACCTACGGTTTAGGAAACCGTTGCTCTATCCAGCTGAGCTACAGCCCCAGACCTTTGAATTATGCCCACGAGGCATGATGAGATCTGAAAGCAGGCGAGGTGGTTGCGGCCGATCTCTTTGAGTATCGGCTGAGGAAAGTCCGGGCTCCCTGATGGCCAGGCTTGCTGGGTAACGCCCAGTGCGGGTGACCGTGAGGAGAGTGCCACAGAAACACACCGCCGATGGCCGGTTCGCTGGCACAGGCAAGGGTGCAAAGGTGCGGTAAGAGCGCACCAGCAGCATCGAGAGGTGCTGGCTCGGTAAACCCCGGCTGGGAGCAAGGCCAAGGAACGATGGCTGGCCATTAGCCCCGTTCCGCTTGAACGCGCCGCTTGAGGCCGTCGGTAACGACGGTCCCAGATAGATAGCCACCCACCCTCTGCGGAGGCGTGAACAGAACCCGGCTTATGTCCTGCTTTCACCCCCCTTTCCGTGTTGCCCAGGAGTCCCTGTGGATCCATCCCGCGCCGCTGAGCTCACCGGACTGATCCAGCGCCTCGACGCTGAAATCCCGATCGAACGGAGCCTGCTAAACCTGGTGGATCAGGCCCTGACCCACGTGTCGAGCGGCCGAGCCTGCAACCTGGAACGGCTCGAGTTCCTTGGTGATGCGGTGCTGCGGCTTGCCGCCACCGAATTCATTGATCACCACCACGCCGATCTCGCGGTGGGTCCCTGCTCCAACCTGAGGGCCCAGCTGGTCAGCGACCGCTGGCTGGCGGACGTGGGTGAAGCGCTAGCCATCGAACAGCATCTGCTGCTGGGGCGGCACGCCCAGGGGGATCGTTCCGCCCAATCCAGGCTGCGGGCTGATGCCACCGAAGCCCTCATCGGTGCCTTGTACAGCGCCCTCGGCGACCTTGAGGCGATTCACCGCTGGCTCACCCCCCACTGGTGTGCAACAGCGCGAGCGGTGCTGGGGACTCCCCATCAGTTCAACGGGAAAACAGCCCTGCAGGAGTGGAGCCAGGGCCAGGGGCTGGGACTGCCCAACTACGCCACCGAAGAATGCAGCCGCCAGCATGGCGACTCCGAACGCTTCCACTGCCAGGTGAGCATCCAAGGTCGAGATCTGGCGGAGGCCAAAGGCCGATCTCGCAAGGAGGCCGAGCAGAGCGCCGCTGCCGCTGCCCTTCAGGCCCTGGAGGGCAACAGCGCACCGCAGACATCGCAATGACGGGCATCCCTGCGATGGCCCTGGCGCCCGCAGACGCTGCAGGTCAGATCCACTCCGCGATGCTGGTGATGCCTCATTCCCGATACGGTCAGGATCCCTGTAGGGATAGCAATGATGCCGAAACCCAAGAGCATCACCACCGAGGCCAAAAATCGCCCAAGCTCCGTCTGAGGCACAACATCGCCATATCCAACAGTGGTCATGGTCACGATCGCCCAGTAAACGCCGCTCGCCACCGTCTGGAACTGGGAGTCAGGCCGGACGCTTTCGATCACGAAGATGCTGTAACCCAGCACCACCTGCAGCAGGACGACAAAGAACAAGAAGACGCCAATGGTGCGGGCACTGCCCCGCAGCGCCTGTCCCAGCACGCGGGCCTCATTAATGAACTTGAGCAGCTTGAACACCCGCAGAATGCGGCCGAACTTGAACATCCACAGCAACAGCTCACTGCGCACCTGCGGCACGAAGAAGAACAGCACCGCTGATGCGTCAATCAAGCCGGTGAAGCTGCACAGATAGCGGCGAGGCTTCTCCACCAGAGCCAGATGGAGAAAGAAATCTGCTGCAAACAACCCCAGGCAGACGTTCTGCACTAAATCGATCCAAAGCACATGCGTCTGGCGCAGGGCGGAATTGCTCAGGGGGTCGGGCTCCAGCAGCAGTGCCAGAACACTCAGCAGAATCGCCCCAAAGATGACGGCGTTGTAGATCTTTCCCGCTGGAGTATTGGCTTCTAACACCGTGGCCCTTAACCGTTGGCGCAGGCTGAGGTCCGTTTCCATCTCCCTAGGCCGGCTGGAGGTCTCTCAAACGCAGTGTCACCAACTTATCCCAGTTGCCACCTTCAAACAGAACGGCCGCACGGTCGCCGCTGATCCGCTGCACGAAGCCGGTATAGCCGTTGTAGATCGATGTGGCATCGGCCACTGTCACAGTGGAGCCGGGGAGGATAGGAGCGGGTACAGACGCCATGGCTCAGTCGCGAACGGATCTGGCGCCATTATCAGCAGAGTGTGAGGCCGATGGCATGGCGGAGAACGACGAATGGCTCAGCGTCGGCAAGATCGTGGGGGTTCAGGGGCTCCAGGGGGAGGTGCGGGTGAATCCCGCCAGTGATTTCCCTGAGCGCTTCACAGCGCAGGGGCCCCGATGGCTACGCAGCCGCCAGGGAGGGAAACCAACTGAAATCCAACTTAAGAAGGGCCGGCAGCTACCCGGAAAATCGCTATTTGTGGTGCGCTTTGAAGGGATCGACAACCGAAGTGCCGCTGAAGCCCTATTGGGCAAGGAGCTGCTGGTGTCGGCAGACGATCGACCCGAACTAGCGGAGGGGGAATTTCACCTGCTTGATCTTGTGGGACTGGAGGCACGTCTCACAGCCGATGGCCCTGCCATCGGCACGGTGAGTGACCTGATCAGTGGCGGCAACGACCTGCTGGAAATCACCACCACCGAAGGGCGCAAATTGCTGATTCCCTTCGTGGAGGCGATCGTTCCGGAGGTGAAGCTCAAGGAGGGCTGGCTGCTGCTGACGCCACCACCGGGCTTACTGAACCTTTAGGTCTGGATAACGACTACCGTCGAGTCGAAAATATTTAGTCATTTCTCGCTTCGGATTTTTATAATCCTCAAAGGTTTCGGCGACGTAATAATAAAGTGCTATGGAATTTCTTGAGACGTCTTCTGGAAGATCCATTGGATTTGGATGCCCATGCAGACTCTCACCATCAGTAGTGAATATCACTGTCTTATTAAAATCAGGCGTTATCTCAACCACATTTTCTTGGCCACTTCCATACATATGCTGCAAACGCAACTGCCCACCCCATGAAGAACACCAACCTCGGTTGAGGTATATGAGCAAGTTTAACCGTCTCCGCAAAAGAAGCTTGCTATGCCAATCAAAATCAATGTGCATTTTGAGGAAGCCTTTATTTAATGTTGAATGGAATCCTCCACCATACAAATACGGGTCCGGGATTAACCCAATCTCGCCAGTCAAAATCTCAAGATTTTTCAAGAACTCAGGACCATGGCAAAAATTTATTAATGAGGCAGTATTTGCTGGAAGCTTACTTAAAGTCGAGCAGGTTCTTTTACCAACTGAACCGAAGAATTTCTTTTCTTCATCCCAATTTTGAAAAGATTCACACTCATCAGCAACAGCAGACAATTGTGAATCGTCCCATATGTTTTTTAAAACAATGTGGGGGAAGGGACGATTAGTAGCGTAAACATTGGATAGTTTCTGAACGTTGCCAATCATCTGATGACAAAGACCTGTCTGGTCCATTGTCCCATCGACAGAACAGCCTGAACTAAGCGATTGTGGTTTGATCTCCCCAACTGTGATGACTACCACCCCACTCATCCCAGTGATCCTATGCGGAGGTACTGGAACCCGACTTTGGCCGTTATCGCGAGCCAGTTACCCCAAGCAGTACTGGCCCTTAAGTGGTGATGGCGACGCAACGCTGCTGCAGCAGACCCAACAGCGACTCAATGGCCTCGATTCTCTGGCAGCTCCCCTGCTGATTTGCAATGAAGACCACCGCTTCATCGTTGCCGAACAAATGCGGCAGATCGGGGTCGAACCAAACGCAATCCTGCTGGAGCCAATAGGGCGCAACACCGCCCCAGCGGTGACCGTGGCTGCGCTGCAGGCCACCGCAAACGGCGATGACCCGCTGCTTCTGGTACTGGCGGCGGATCATCTGATCCGCGATGCCGGCCAATTCCGCCAGGCCATCGAAGCCGGCCGCAAGCCCGCAGAAGAAGGACGGCTGGTGACCTTCGGCATCGTGCCGACGGCTCCGGAAACCGGTTACGGCTACATCGAGGCCAGCGAAGCCTTCTCATTGGAGGGACATGCCCATGTGCCGATCAAGCGCTTTGTTGAGAAGCCCGACCAGGCCACAGCAGAGCAATTCTTGGCCACTGGCCGCTTCACCTGGAACAGCGGCATGTTCCTATTCCGAGCCAGCGCCATGCTGGCAGAACTGGAGAGGCTGGTCCCGGAGGTGGTGAGCTGTTGTCGCGCGGCTCTTGAGCAAGACATGGCCGACCTGGAATTCCATCGGTTGGAACGGGAAGCCTTCGCAAAGTGCCCCAACGTGGCGATCGACGTAGCCGTGATGGAAAAAACGGAACTAGGCAGTGTGCTGCCCCTGGACGCGGGCTGGAGCGATGTGGGCAGCTGGAGTGCTCTCTGGGAAACCTCAGAACAAAGAGATGCCAAGGGCAATGTGCTTCAGGGTCATGTGATCGCCGAAGGCAGCCACGACTGCTATTTACGCAGCGAACACCGTTTGGTAGTGGGGCTGGGGGTCCAGAACCTGGTGGTGGTGGAAACCGACGACGCCGTACTGATTGCGGACCGCTCGAAGGCCCAGGAGATCAAGACCGTGGTGAAAAGGCTGGAGGCCGAAGGAAGTCCGGAGGGCAAAGCCCACCGCAAGATCTACCGCCCCTGGGGCCATTACACCGGCGTCACCGAAGGAACCCGCTGGCAGGTGAAACGGATCACGGTGAAACCCGGCGCCAGCCTCTCGCTGCAGATGCACCACCACCGCGCCGAGCATTGGGTGGTGGTTAAGGGCACAGCCCTGGTGGAACGCGACGGCGCCGAGCAGCTGGTAGGGGAAAACCAGAGCACCTACATCCCGATGGGTTGCAAACACCGCCTGTCCAATCCCGGTCGCATCCCCGTGGAACTGATTGAGGTGCAGAGCGGCGAGTACCTCGGCGAAGACGACATCGTGCGCTTCCAAGACCGCTACGGCCGCAGCGAACTCAGCATTAGCGCCAGCTAAGGCTCACTCCACCGTGACGCTCTTGGCCAGATTGCGGGGTTGATCCACATCTAGGCCGCGATGGGCGGCGATGTGATAGCTCAGCAACTGCATCGGCACCACGGTGAGCAGAGGGCTGATCCATTCGCTGACCGAAGGCACCGGCAACAGTTCATCAAACAGATCGGTGTCGGGCCCCTGGGGCGCAACACCGATTAACTGGGCATCGCGGGCCTTGGCCTCCTGTGCATTGCTGAGCACCTTTTCGAACACCAAACCGGGTACGGCGATTGACACCACCGGCACGCGGGAATCCAACAAGGCAATGGGACCGTGCTTCATCTCACCGGCCGGATAGCCCTCGGCATGGATGTAGCTGATCTCCTTGAGCTTCAACGCGCCCTCAAGGGCAATCGGGTAGTTGATTCCCCGGCCGAGAAAAATCACATCCTGGGTGTCGGCAAAACGATGGGCCAGGGACTCGGAGCGTTGGTCGTGCAGATCCACCAGCTGGCGCAACTGCTGGGGCAGGCGGCGCAACTCATCCGCCAGAGCCTTGATCTCCGCAGCGGGGCGAGACCCACGACGGGTGGCAAAGGCCATCGCCAAGGCATAGAAGGCCAGCAGTTGGCCGAGAAACGTCTTGGTGGCAGCGACCCCCACTTCGATACCGGCCCCGATGTCGAGGATGTGGGGGACCTGACGAGAGAGGGAGCTTTCCGGACGGTTGGTCACCCCTAGCTGGCGGGGGGCAAAAGCTGGATCGCCATGGGCCAGGCGCCGCTCCGCCTCCATGGCCAAAGCAGCAAGAGTGTCTGCCGTCTCACCGGATTGGGTCACACCAATGGTGAGGGTGTGGGGAGCCAACGGCGGCGGCGCGTAGCGGAATTCACTGGCGTAGTGCACCGACGTGGGAATCCCAGCGAACTGCTCCAGCAAGTAGGAGCCCACCATCGCGGCATGGCGGCTGGTGCCGCAAGCCAGGATTTGAATCCGCTCAATCCCGGCGTAGAAGGCTTCATCCATCGGCAGTGCCACTGGCTGCCCCGCCGCCAGGCCCTGGGGCAGGTGGCGGGCCACCCATAGCGCTGCAGTCTCCGGTTGCTCATGGATTTCCTTGAGCATGAAGTGACGGAACTCGCGCTTGTCCGCCACGTGGTCCATACCGCTGAGCTGGGTGGGCATGCGATGCTGACGCGCACCTGCAGCGTCGTAGAGCTCAACGCCGAGGGGTGAGAGCAAAGCCACCTCGCCGTCTTCCATCGGCAGAATGGTGCGGGTGAAGCCAGCCAGAGCCGGCGTGTCGCTGGCACAGAGGAACTCCCCTTCCCCCAAGCCGATCAAAAGCGGTGCCGACTTGCGGGCCACCACCAGCGCCCCTGGCGCCTGATCCCAGATCACCGCCAGGGCATAGGCCCCCTGCAACTTGAGCAGCACCTGCTGCAGGGCCTGCAGCAACAACCCACCACCAGGGGTCCTCCCCGCGGCTTGCAACTGCTGCAGTTCAGCAGCCAATAAGTGTGGAATCACCTCAGTGTCGGTCTCCGATTGGAAGACAACACCTGAAGCTTCAAGTTGCTCCCGCAGGGCCCGATGGTTTTCAATGATTCCGTTCTGCACCACCGCCACCGCACCGTTACTGCTGCGGTGCGGATGGGCATTGCGCTCTTCAGGCTTGCCATGGGTTGCCCAGCGGGTGTGGCCAATGCCACATTGCCCGGGAGCCCCTTCTGCTTCAAAACAAGCGGTGAGGTTGCGCAGCTTGCCTTTGGCCCGCAAGCACTTGAGCTGCCCCTCAGATACCACCGTAGCGATCCCCGCAGAGTCGTAACCGCGGTACTCCAGCTGGCGAAGACCCTCCAAGAGCTGAGGTGCTGCTTCTCGGGATCCCACCAGGGCAACGATTCCGCACATACAAAAAAAGCCCGGCTGAAGCCGGGCTGAGCTTATGAGGTGAAACGGGGCAAATCAGTACGCCAGACCCATGGAACGGGTGGTCTCATCACCCAAGTAGACGCGAATGCTGAGGAAGTCAGTGGGGCAGGCGGTTTCGCAGCGCTTGCAGCCGACACAATCCTCTGTGCGGGGCGAGGACGCAATTTGGCCTGCTTTGCAGCCGTCCCAAGGAACCATCTCAAGCACGTCGAGAGGGCAGGCACGCACACATTGAGTGCAACCGATGCAGGTGTCGTAGATCTTGACGGCGTGGGACATATGCCCGATGCATGCGAAGGCTTGCGGCAAACGTACCCGTCTTTAGCCAGTCCATGGCCAGGCCGTCACCGTTGTTAACGGCCGAGCCTCGGCTAAAGGGCTACTGAAGGCGTGCCCGTAAGATGCAGCGTCCCGTTGCCACGGCTATGTCCCAGGAAGCGATTCTCGAAAAGGTGCGCTCAATCGTTGCGGAGCAACTGAGTGTTGACTCCGGCGAGGTGAAGCCCGAATCCAACTTCCAGAATGATCTGGGTGCTGATTCTTTGGACACAGTGGAGCTCGTGATGGCCCTGGAAGAGGCCTTCGACATCGAGATCCCAGACGAAGCAGCTGAAGGCATCACCACCGTTGGCGACGCCGTCAAATACATCGAAGACAAACAGGCCTGAGCAACGCAATGGTGGATGGTCTCCATCGGGTCGTCATCACCGGCCTCGGCGCGGTCACACCGATCGGCAACACGGTTCAGGACTATTGGAACGGTCTCACCTCCGGCAGCAACGGAGTTGAGGCCATCACCCTGTTCGATGCATCCCAGCACGCCTGTCGCTTTGCGGCGGAGGTGAAGGATTTCGATCCGTCCGGTTTCATCGAACCGAAAGAAGCCAAGCGCTGGGATCGGTTCTGCAAGTTTGGCGTGGTGGCAGCCAAACAGGCTGTGGCCCATTCCGGCCTTGACATCAACGACGCGAACGCGGATCGGATCGGCACGATCATTGGCTCCGGCGTTGGCGGCCTACTGACAATGGAGACCCAAGCCCATGTGCTCGAGGGTCGTGGACCAGGGCGCGTGAGCCCGTTCACGGTGCCGATGATGATTCCCAACATGGCAACTGGCTTAGCAGCCATTGCTCTGGGCACCAAGGGGCCCAGCTCCGCGGTGGCCACCGCATGCGCTGCAGGCTCCAATGCCATTGGCGACGCTTTCCGGCTGCTGCAGCTCGGCAAGGCAGACGCGATGGTCTGCGGTGGCGCCGAATCGGCGATCACACCCCTTGGGGTGGCCGGCTTTGCCAGCGCCAAGGCTTTGTCGTTCCGCAACGACGACCCAGCCAAGGCCAGCCGCCCGTTCGACAAAGAGCGCGATGGCTTTGTGATAGGTGAAGGTGCCGGCGTACTGGTGCTCGAAACCCTCGAACACGCCAAAGATCGTGGCGCCACAATCCTTGGCGAAGTGGTTGGTTACGGCATGACCTGCGACGCACACCACATCACTTCCCCTACTCCGGGTGGAGTAGGTGGTGCCGAGGCGATGCGTCTTGCCATGGCCGATGGCGGGCTTGATCCTTCCGAGATCGACTACGTCAACGCCCACGGCACCAGCACCCCTGCGAACGACAAGAACGAAACCTCGGCGATCAAAAGCGCCCTGGGCGAGCGTGCATTGCAGATTCCAGTGAGCTCAACCAAATCGATGACCGGTCATCTGCTGGGAGGCTCCGGCGGCATCGAAGCCGTGGCCTGCTTGCTGGCGCTGCAACACGGTGTCGTGCCCCCCACGATCAATTACACCACTCCGGACCCTGACTGTGATCTGGATGTCGTGCCCAATCAGGCGCGGGATCAGATACTGGGAACCGTTCTGTCCAACTCCTTCGGCTTCGGCGGCCACAACGTCTGCCTGGCTTTCCAACGCGCCAACTGAGCCTTCGCGCTCACGCCGTGCGTCAAAATCGCTTCAACTTTTCCTGCTAACACCATGGTCGCTGCGCCCGCGTCACTCGACACGCTCTGCATCAACAGCATTCGAATGCTGGCTGTCGACGCCATCAACAAGTCCAACAGCGGCCACCCCGGCCTGCCTATGGGCTGCGCACCCATGGGTTATGCGCTCTGGGACAAGTTCCTCAAGCACAACCCCAAGAACCCCAAGTGGTTCAACCGCGACCGCTTCGTGCTGTCAGCTGGCCACGGCTGCATGCTGCTCTACGCGTTGCTGCACCTCACCGGCTACGACTCGGTGACGATCGATGACATCAAGCAGTTCCGCCAGTGGGGCTCCAAGACCCCAGGTCATCCCGAAACTTTCGAGACGCCCGGCGTTGAAGTCACCACTGGCCCGCTGGGTGCCGGCATCTCCAACGCAGTGGGCCTGGCCATCGCTGAATCCCACCTAGCCGCCAAGTTCAATAAGGCTGACGCCACAGTGGTGGATCACTACACCTATGTGGTGATGGGTGACGGCTGTAATCAAGAGGGTGTCTCTTCCGAGGCTGCCTCCTTAGCAGGCCACCTGAAGCTGGGCAAGCTGATTGCTCTGTACGACGACAACAGCATCACCATCGACGGACGCACCGATGTGTCCTTCACCGAGGACGTACTGAAGCGCTACGAGGCCTATGGCTGGCACGTGCAGCACGTGGACGAAGGCAACACCGATGTGGATGCCATCGCCAAGGCGATCGAAACCGCTAAGGCCGTAACCGATAAGCCGTCGATCATCAAGGTGACCACCACCATCGGCTATGGCTCCCCCAACAAGGCAGACACCGCAGGCGTGCACGGTGCTGCCCTGGGTGAAGAGGAAGCAGCCCTGACCCGTCAGCAACTGGGTTGGGACTACGCCCCCTTCGAGATTCCCCAAGACGCCTACGACCAGTTCCGCAAAGCCATCGACCGCGGCGCCAGCCTCGAAGCTGAGTGGAACCAAACCCTGGCCGCCTATCGCACCAAGTACCCCACCGAAGCCGCCGAATTCG
>QCSL01000029.1 GCA_003209165.1 Synechococcus sp. AG-670-B23
AAATAAAAAGAAATATGGATCTAAAACACTTTGAATATCTCTATTGTAAGGATTAAAAAACCAATTTATACTGAGAGGCACAACTAAAACTGCTCCCAGGTTCCATGCCGGAATCCAGAACTGTGAATCTAGGTTGAGGTCCTCTTGCAAAGCTGTCCTGGGACAACACCATTTCTTGAAAACAAATATGAACGGCGCGGAATTCTTGGTGAAGGCATTAGATGCCCATGGTGTCACACATGTGTTTGGCATTCCCGGCGCCAAAGTCGACAGCGTTTTCACGGCTTTGCTGGATTCACCCATCGAACTGGTGCTCTGCCGGCATTAGCAAAACGCGGCGTTTATGGCCCAGGCGTTTGGACGGCTCATCGGTCGCATCGGCGTGTGCCTTGCCACCTCAGGGCCTGGGGTAACCAACCTGGTTACTGGACTGGCCACCGCCACTACCGAGGGCGACCCCGTGCTGGCGATCGAAGGTGAGGTGCCCCTGGACGATCGTTACAAACACACCCACCAATCGCTAGACGCTGTCGCCCTCATGCAATCGGTGACGCGCTTCTCCCAATCCGCCCTAAGTGCTCACGATCTGCCAGTGGTTTTGGGCAATGCGATCCGGGCTGCAGAGAAAGGGCGTCTCGGGGCCACGTTTTTGGGTTTACCCACGGATGTCGGCCTCGCCGAGATTGATGCTGACCCTGCTGCGGGCTGGGGTCAACAAGTCCGTCAAGGGCCGAGTCGCCCAGAGGATCTGAAAAAAGCTGCAGACATTCTCAAAGAATTGCAACGTCCCTTGCTGTTGCTGGGGATGCAGGCCTCTGATCCGTGCATTAGCGAGGCTCTACAAACTTATGTGCAGCGAAGTGGCATTCCATATTGCGCCACCTTCCAGGGCCCGGGATGCTGGGTCGCTCCGGAGCAGTACGTGGGCAGACTTGGACTGTTCCGCAATCAACCTGCCGATGCTCTTCTAGATGCAGCCGACGGGGTGATCTGCATCGGCTTCGACCCGGTCGAATATGACCCGAGCATCTGGAACAGCGATCAACAGCGTCCGATTGTCAATGTAGATGTGCAGTCTGCGGATCAGGACAGGGCTTTTCTGCCCCGGGTGGAATTGATCGGTGATCTCCAGCAAACCCTCATCTCTTTGGCCACATTACTCAAAATGAGTGTTGCAGCTGACTTCCTGCAGCTGGAAAAAGCCTACGCATCTGAACTGCAGGCAACAGCCGCAGAAGGCCTCTCTATGGGAGGTTCTGCTCCCGTGCATCCATTGCGCTTGGTACACGAAATCAGCATTGTGACAACAGAGGACACAACGCTCTGCCTTGATGTGGGCTCCCACTACATCTTGATGAACTGATATGCACAGGCCGAGCGGGCCTGTCAGGTACTAGTCAGCAATGGTCAGCAGACCCTTGGGGTTGCTCTTCCCTGGGCGATTGCAGCGGGCATGGTGAGGACTGGCTCGCCAGTGATCTCCGTGTCGGGCGACGGTGGCTTTCTGTTCACTGCCACCGAACTGGAAACGACCATGCGCATGGGCAGCCGTTTTGTGCACGTGATCTGGAACAGCAATTCGTACAACATGGTGGAGTTCCAGGAGCAAGCCCACTACGGGAGGGTCTCCGGAATCCAGCTGGGTGATTACGACGTGGTCAAATTCGCGGAATCCTTTGGCGCGAAGGGCTACAAGATTAACCATGCTGACGAGCTCGGCCCCGTGCTTAGGGATGCCCTTACGCAACCGGTGCCAGCCTTGATCAACGTGCCTGTGGATTACTCCGACAACATTCAGCTAATGCAAAATGTCCATCAAGAGTTCATTCATTAAGCTTTCGATGAGAACGCAGGATGCAAGCTGCTACTTGCCTATCGCGTCCATTCATATAGCTTTGCAAGTTCACCCTGTTGGCTGAGGCTGAAACCTCCAAGAGTTCAAGTTTCTGTTGAATAAATTTACCCTCTTGCACGGGTTTTTTATTGTGCCAACTCTGGACTTTGTTAATCAAAATGCAGCTGAAAAATATCTGCTTTCAGTTTGCTGAATCAAGCTCATCAAATACTTCCTTCGATGCGAGTAAAGCGTTGGTTGCAGCGGGAAATCCGCAATACGCAATCATCTGTGTGATGATTTCAAGAATCTCAGCTCGACTGCTTCCTGTATTGAGGGCCCCTTTGACGTGAACCTTGAGTTCTGGTAGTGCGAATCCTTGAACTGTTAGAGCAGCTACTGTGCAAAGCTCACGGGTTTTGTCGTCAAGGACATCTCTTCGGTAAAGTTCGCCATAAGGAAACTCAACATTGACTTTGGCAAATTCTGGGTAAATAGCATGAATTGCGGCAATCCAATCGTCAGCTGCATCTCCAAAGTGAGATCGCATTTCGTTCATGCCATTGATATATTCAGCGGATGCCATTGGTGTCTACAATTTATTGCACCTTCATAGCAAGGTTGGCCAAATAAGCAAGAAATAGATTGTTTGACCGTTCGTGAACCAACACATGCCTATGCCCAGTCTTTCCCGAAAGAGCTGGAGATGGTGGCTTGATGTGTTGTTTAATGCTGAGAATCTTTTAGGCCAAATCGCCTTGGTGATTTTTTCAGTTCGTTGCTGATTGTACAGATCTTGCTGAAGATAAATCTTCTTTTGTGTGCCTCAATGACCTATGGAGACATCAATGGCTCATCATTGCTTTGTGCATTCCAAATCTAGGCTTCTTTTCCAAGGTGGGGTTGTCTCAGGGCTTTTAGATCAACCTTGTGATCTATCGTTTGCCGTGGATGGGCTTTGTTTTACGATGTCTGGCCAGCCGCTGTGATTAAAGACCTGTGTGTCATCCTGTCCCGAAAATAAAATGCTATTTAGCAGTCTGTCTGTGAACAGACTCCCCTTTCAATAAGATTTTCTGATCTATCTTTTGGTTAATCTTCGGGCACCTGCATAGGTGAGATGGCCGTGTCGGCTTTGTTGAAGAGCTGCTCTAGCTGTGCCTCTTCATTCACCTTATTGCCTTTCACCACGCTCACATCCATACGTTGCACCTGCATCTGGAGTTCGAGGCCCGGGAATTGCCCAGAGAGCCTTTCATTGATCCTGTCTTGAATTTGTTGAACCTGTTTGTAGCTCGGTAGCTGTGGATCGATCGATCGCACCACCACTTGGAAGGTAGGGGGCCGATATTGTTCCCAGAAATTGAGCCAGTCAAAGACGATTTTTTCGAGTTCTACTGAGTCGTTGGCACCAAAGGTCAACGTTTCATTCCTGAGGAAGTAGCGGATCTCCGATTCAATCCATTCTTTAGCTGTCTCCCGCCTTAGTTTGAAAAGGTGTTGCTCATACCTGCCATACAGTTTTTGACCCACCGCTACGGCTAAGCCCAGGGCCAACAGCACGGGCAGGCGGGAGCGTCGCTGTCGACTGAGTTTGTCGCGGAAGTACGGCTCTCGAATCGAAAGCACACTGATACCACCAATCAGAATTCCCAGAAGGTTGGCGCCGAAGAGCAATGCAGCCCCTTGGGCGCCACCCATGTTTGATGCTGAGCGCATCATCCCCATGACGCACACAGTTGGAACCAGAGCAACGGCAATCGCTTTGCCCGCCATGGAACTCACAGCACCTGGGTTGACCTTGGCGTAAGTCGCTAAAGCACCCGCTGCCAGCGCGATCCCTAAATCGAGAATATTGGGTTGCAGTCGGGCTGTTACCTCTTCCGGTAAGGCCTCCACCAAAAGCAAGCCTTCGCTGCGAGCGATCAAGCTCAATCCCATCGACAGGATCAAGGTGATTTCGACACCACCGTTAGGGTGATCAGTGATCGTGACAGCAGCCTGGCTTACCCGATAAAACAGCGAAAACCGTCACCCGCAGCGGCAGTATCCAGGGGGCAACGACCATGGCCCCAATGACTACTGCCTCATTGTTGGCAAGCAAACCAAAGTTGGCGATCAGGCTCGCGCCAATCGTCAGAACGATGAAAGATTCGTTCAGCATTGCTCGCCGTCGTAACTGCTGAGCAGTTCTTCGACACGATCTTGGTCTTCGAGAAGCACTTGTTGATCGGAAACCACGGCTGTTGTTTGTTCAGCTGCGACGCCCCACAATTACTGGAGGGGTGTTTCCATCGCTGCCCGGAAGTGCCGGTACAACCTCCGTTTGCCCATCCCACTTGTCGAGGAACAGCTTGTAGAGCACCTGATCATCAAGACTGCGGTTGAGGGTGTCGTAACGCAGGGCTTCTTGTTCAGCGATCTTCACTTCGGTCTGAGCACGGAGCAGTTGCTGCTCTGCGATCTGTTTCTGTTCAATGGCGGCGCGATATTCCTCGGCGATCTGCAGGCCTGTTAGGTCCAGACCTCGCACTTCCACGTAATCAAATTTGTCTAGCTCTTCGGCGACCGTGCGCTCCACCAGAGCGGAGATGTCGTTCCATTCGGTGGCAATGGTGACGAGTTCGTACTGGGAGAACACTGACTTCAGTGCTTTCAGCAAAGACGGTTGAATGATTCGGGGGTAGATCTCGCGGTCGTTGCCCGCGATCGTTCGGTAAATCCGTCCTGCTTCGTTGGGGCGAACGGCATATTTCACGGTTGCGGTGGCCTCGATTACCTGGAGGTCTTTGGTGAGGGTGGCAAATTCTTCCGGTTTGACCTGGGTGCGCACATCAAAGGGATACACCGATTGAATGAATGGCACTTTGAGATTCAGTCCGGGAAGCCGCGACCCCCCGCTTACCTTGCCCAAGGTGGTGACCACGGCAACCTTGCCGGCGGGAACGATGAAAAGAGCCTGCCCCAACAAAAGCAAGGCGCTTAGGACGACGGCAACTAGCACGGCAAGGCTGTTGGCGGGATCGTTGATCCGTCGTGGGGTTTGCATGATTCGCCGTGAACTTGCACTGATGATGTCGGGTTTGCCTGGACATCGTTGTCTGAGGGCCGGGTTCACCGCCAAACCGACATCATCAGGATTCGATCGTTTGGGCAAGATTGAGACTTGCCCTGCAAAACAACAAGTGACCAAATTGAGCTATGGCATATCTCGTTCATCGGAACGATTGAGGTGAACTTTTTGTCTGCTCCACATGTCTCGTTTCTTGGACTGACTGTGGCCTTCGACCGCTATTTCGCTCATTCATCGCCAGCATTGGCTGAGTGTCTGACTGATCCTTAGTTCATCCAGAGCGAGGTGAAGGCTCTTGGGTAAAGATCTCGCATGCTCATGGAGGTTTCACGGATGAAGGTGATGCATGCCTTTGATCCGTCGAACACTTTGGCTTTGATCATCATCTGCATGGCTTGCTGAAGTGTTTTTCCTTCTCCGAGAGCTGTATCGATGATCATCACCGCTTTGGTGGGTTCACAGCTACCCAGCTCCAGAGCGCGGGCAGCAGACGAGAGCACAGTCAGAGCAAGCGACAGCAGCAGCAATCCGACGAGGGCACGCATCTTGGTGGGATCATGTGTTTGATGCATGGAGCCTATGGCCTGTGCCTGTATGGATCCGACTTTTTTCTGACCAAGTTGTTCCCAGATCTCACTGGCTTGCGTCAGTACTGAAGGGCTCTCAAGTTCACCGAGATCAGATCACATCAGATCACTTAACAAGGTTGTTCTCCCAATGCTTACTACTGCGGTAGAGAAACGCTCCTTGGCTCTGCAATCTTTCAAGACTGGTCTGCTTGTCATTAAACAAGCCAAAAAAAACCCCCGTTGAACGGAGGAATAAGCCAAGCAATCCCCATCACCTGGCGCTTCAATAATTGTAGTGCTTCTCGTCAAGTTTGTGCAGCTGGTCCACTACATCTAGCAGATTGAATTTCGCAAATACCGCAAACCAGCAACTTATCCACAGGATGGTGGAGAACTTTGTTGATCTGTGTTGTCGTCGTTTCTTCAAAAGGCCTGCAATCACTGGGTCGTTCAGGTAAGCTGTGGATATCCCCATCACCCAGCCGCCCATTCGTGGCGGCTTTTTCGTTTCCGTGCTGCCAGTGTGGGCCTGTATTCCACAAGCCCTATGACGGTGAACCGGGAGCAGGCCAGGGATGCACTGGCGACACTTCTCGAGGTTTTCGCAGGGCCGAACTACTCAGGCGCTTTGCGTGATGGTGACCTCACCACCCGCCTCGAGAGATACACAGGTTGGGTTAAGGCTGAAGCCTCTGAGGCGGCATCCCTGATTGAATCGTGCGTCCCTCACGGCAAGCCGATGCTGGCTCAGGCTCAACAACGCTTGGCTGTTCTTCAATCGTTGAAGACACTGCAAGAGGTTGCCGTGAACTATTTTGGCCCGCTAGATGATCCCAGTTGATAAACATGGGGTCGTCAGTCGCGACGCAGCCAAGGGGAGGCCTTGCTGAACCAGTCGCCGAGATCGTCCTCTGGGTGCTCAGGGTCATCTGGATGACGTCGCCCCAGGTCGAGGTCGGCCATTAAGCCGTCGAGTCCTTGTTGTGTGCCTTCCCGTTGAAAACGCTGTGCCTTGCTAGCCCATGAGCTCACGCTGCGATCGCGTTCTGCAAATTTTTGAAGGTATACACGTTCCTGGAGTGACACGAATTCACCCTGGGCCAGGCGGCTGCAGATGTTTTGCAGTTTCAATCGTGTCGATGTGGTCAGCATGATCGATTCACCTTTTTGAGGTGATAGGGAGTTCCGCTCTTGGCGTCAGTGGCCCAAGGCACTATTTGTTGCAATGGTGCGGGACCTAGTTTTCATATCCTGACGGGATGGATCACCAGGAAATCCAAAGCCTGAAGCCGATTTCATCGGACTCGCCCTGGCTGGCGCGCTGCGGCAGGTTGTTGCGCCCGCAGGACGATCCTGCAGTGTTCGGTCCAGCCGACGCTGATCTGTACTTCGATGCAGAAGGTCGGCCACGTTTTTATGTGATGCGGATCCGCCGCCGGCCTCCCGTGCTTAAGGCGATGACGCGTCATCATTGCGTGAGTCAGTGTTTGGGGTCTGCAGATGCACAGCCCTGGTGGCTCGCCATGGCCCCCTCAACGGATTCCGGCTGTCCGCCCCCTGCGTCGTCCATTGCTCTAATCAAGCTTCAAGCCGGTGAAGCTTTCAAGCTTCATCCGGGAACATGGCATGCAGGGCCCTTCATAGGGGAACAGTCTGCGCTGTTTTTCAACCTCGAATTGAGTACGACCAACGAAGACGACCACAATTCGCTCGCCTTGGGGCAGCTTTTGCGTTTGAATTTGATTTGATCCCCCGGCCTGTAACAGGATGAACCGCGCAAAAGGGCTTGCATGCCCTAGTATTTTTTCGTAGCAACTGCTACAAACGTTCACTTCGCTACTAAGCGAAGCGCAGTTCGACTCAGGGCATGGAACGGGGCCTGAGCTTTCTACGAGGAACACCATGAATGCTCTTCAGCTCCTTAGGGAGCGTGAGCTGCGTGTGCAGCTCCGCAACAATTCCAAAAAAGTCGTGGCTCGCGGATCTGAATCCAGCGACTACACCTCTGCGCACCTCTCTCCCGTCAAATTGGCGAAAGTGAAGGTTGGTCCAACTCAGTTGAAATACCGAGGAGTGACCTACGAGGCGATGCGTGCCAATTGGCTCTGATCCCTATTCCATTCAAGGTATGCTGCCCCACTTATGTGGGGCTTTTTGTTTGGATGGTTCGGTACTGCGTGAAAGCTAACAGTGGCTTTTGATGTTGCGACCACTGGAAAACTGTCTTATCTGGATGTAAGGGATCAACTGCCATCCATTGACCCTGAAAATCTCTTCCCGCAGGACGTTCTAACCATTCTTCTGCATCTTTTTCACCAGCAGCCAGGTTTCGTTGACCGTGGCCATGAGGTCAACAACAAAGAGACAGCTTGGGTGAATGGATATCTCTTTCGTCTTCATAATGATGCCGCTGCTGAGCGTCTCTACATTGAAGAAATTGGCTCAAGCGTCGACAAAATCTCAGCTTTGCGCTGATTGCAACAGCTGATCAAGCGATCCCAATAAGTTTCTGTTGATCCTGCTCAGGAGCTGCATGCCCCTCGAGCCTTTGTGCAGTTCGAGTAAAGCTCATGTTTGCGGTTCAAGAGTTGACAGTTGATGGCTGGTCCAATCGTGCCGAGCATGCCTCAAAAGACAATGCGTTCTGGCATGCACGGGCTCGCAGTGATGCTGATGGGCATACGTATCGCCTGATCAGCGAGGAAAAGCATGTTGTCTGCCTGCTCACCAGCCGTGGGTCTAAGTGCTGGGAGCTCGACTGACCTGCTGATCTAGCCGCCCTGTTCAGGCATGATCGCTTGATGACTGACGACACTCAACAAACCCATCCGCTTTACGCCATCGATCGCGATCAGATCGATGCTGTGTTGGGTCATGAGGGCGAGCCAGGCCTACAGCAGCTGACAACAATTGCTGCGTTGTTTTCTCGATATGCGGATTTTCCGGGTGCTGACGATATTCGGGACGATCTGCAGAAATGTCTCACGCTGTGGGGACTATCTCGCGATGAGCTGAATCTCAAGACGCGGGAGATCTGGGAAAGTGGTTGGCGTCCTGGGCAGGATCCTGTGGCTGAGGGTGTTGGCTCTGGGGCCGATGTTGAGGACGCAGAAGCTTGATGCTCATCTGCACCAACATTTTGGGGTGTGATGCGTCTCAATCATTCAACGAACCTCTCTTTTCGTTTTTTAATTGTGTTGCTGAGAACGGGTTGGGTCCGCGTCGTTGCATAACCGCGCATCCAAAGAGGAAGGCCTCCCTTCCCGGTGGAAAGACGGCCTAACTCGCTCGTTTTTGCATCGTTCAACCCATCACTTCAGCTAGAGAAAGGGTCGAAGCGTCTGGCTCGAGGCGCCCTGGGGCCATGGGCTCGAGGTGTTGGGTCGTTTTCTCCGAGGGCACCTGAGACGGTGCAATTGGAGCGTCGATTGGCGTGGCGGACCATTGCGTGCCCACCAAAGGACCAACCCAGGTCATTCATGAGACTGTTGGAGCAGGGGCCAGAAAGTCAGTCTGCTTCTTGGATCTGCTCGGTTGGACCGTCGTCTCTCATGAACGCCTCCGATCTCGATACCCATAGTTTTGTGCCTTAGAGGCACAAAGTCATCGGCATTAAGACGCATTGCCTTGATGGCCTGAACGACTGATTGTGGGGGCGGCGTGCCTGTCAGACGCCTGAGGCAAGTTCGTGGTCTTGCGTAGATCCAGGGCCGAATGTCGTTGCGGCTGTTTTTGCTGGTTTATTTGCTGCTTTGGCTGCGAGAGAGGCCTCGAGGCGCTGCAGCTGGGCATCGTGCAATGCGGCTGAGATGTGTCCAGAGTGCGGTCAGTCATTGATTGGCGTTCCAGTCAGCAAGCTCGAAGCGAATTGCTGACTGGAGTGGGCCTTCTGTTCAGGGTGAAGCCGAAGATTGGGAAACGGTACAGGGGGCAAACGATTTCATCAGACCTCGGTCTGATCTTCGATACACCTTGACGCTCGTTCTTCCTTCGTGAGGTACTCCTCAATCAGGGGGGAGCATTCACCCCTCTGAACTGCGGCGATCTCCCGTTCGATGTTCTGGATGAACAGCTCGTTTCCGTTCCGCTGTGCCACCGCAAGCACACTCTCTAGGCGTTTGAGTTCCGCCTGCTGTTCGTTTTTGTTCATGCCATGGCATATCAGCTCAACTGTCACGCTGACAGGTATTGATCAATTAAGCCGCAGAACCTGGTCTGATGTGATGCTGACCTCTACCGTCTTTATTCTGAGGCTTACTTCAACAACCGCTTAAGCAGCCTCTGATTCCGCGTCCTCATACAGAGCTTTGAGCTGATCGAGCTCAACCATCAGATATTGAATTTCAAGCCAGTCCGTCGAGAGGTCAATGGTGGTTTCCAGGCGGTTAATCTGACGCTTAAGAAGCTCCGGCATTCCGCCAAGTGTCTGCATGGCTCCCATGTAACCGCGCTTGACGCTGGATGCAAGACGACATTGGACGAGTGGTGGGGAATGGCCTTGCCGTGTTCTATCCCTCCGTGTTTGCTCTCACAGAAAAGACGTCTGATCTGTGGGAATGTTTATTGGCTTCGACATTTCCAATGACCTTTTTGATGCACTGGTCTTTCAAGACCGGCTACCACGAGATTGCTGCTAAGAAGTTCATGGCGACTGGCGCGCCCTTCCCAGAGTGCAAGTCTTGGAAGCGTTTCCATGGTCCTGGCTCCGTTGAAGGCTGGATTCTTGTGGAGGCAGACAACGCAGATGCCTGTTATGAGCACGCTGCGGAGTGGGCAGAGTGTCTTGATTGGGAGGTCACACCAGTGCTGTCAGATGAGCAAGCCGGCCCCCTGATCGCCAAGGCCTACAGCTGATCGTCTGAATGGATCGATGCCCCTCGGCAATCCTGGGGGCTCACCAACCCATGTGATCAGTTGAGAGGCTTCCTCAACTGTTTTGCTTTGCTTATCGGCCCCCTTATGGATTCGAATCATTAACCCACTGCTTAGAAAGCGTTAGCTCATGCCGCTCAAACCCATTGCAATGACTAGGTGTGTGTCGGGTACGGTGGGGTGGTTAGCGCTAAAATCAGAGCCAAAATGATCAGCCCTGAGTAAGCAGTGCTAAATCCAGAGAGAGCAGTTGACGTGGCTGAGATTACTCGTTGAGATTTTTCGGATTTGATCGTTGTCTGCAGTCGATTTCGGGTCGATATTGGCAGTCGCACCTGGCCCATGATGCCCTCACCTCAGCCGATCTTGAACGCGATGGTTGAAGTCAAGAAGGAGCTGCAGGTGCATTTCACCCACCTGTCGAACCCCGAGCATGATGCTTCTGATCGCAGGCTGATCGGCATCAGCGCTACTTCAATTTGATGCTGGATGAACTGGAAGAGCTGGCCCTGGCGGTTAAGAGTCGATGGCTGAGTCGATGAACCCCAGGGCTCTGACTTACACCCAGATGATGAATGGGGCCGCCAGCAGATCGATGACGCCGAGTACGCCCGCGAGCAAGAGCTGCAGCAGCGCGTCGAAGACCTGGAGAGGGACGTTGCTCAGCTGGAGCAGACCCTGGCGGATCAGGGCTCTAACTTCATTCCTCTGGATAAAGCTTTGTATTAGTTGCGCTCAGGCCAGGGGTGTCCTCAATGAGGTGCTCTGCAGCCCACATTCCTCTGACGACGCGGCAGACGCCTTCTTGGTCGCAGACCCTGTAGTACTCGAAGCCCAGTGGAGCGGTGGTGAGTTTGGTCGCTCTCATGTTCTTTATCCCTTCTTATCCAATAAGTAGGCAGCAAGGCGATACCTGACTGAGTAATCCGAGACAGAAGTTCACCTTGTTACAAATCCTTGGTTGGCTTAATGATTGCGCCCAGCGGAAGTAACGCTCTATTAGGCCGTTGCTTTGACAATGAAAGTCATGACAAGGACTGCAATCGCGACGGTGCCACTGAAGTACGCAACGTTCGTATGAAGTCCTTTCATGCAGTCTCTGTCGGTGGTACGAGTCTGCTGTTTTTTTTCTGGCCAGTGGCTAAGGCTTAATGCCTAAATCCGCGTCATAGAGGAAGGCCGCCCTTCCCGGTGGAAAGACGGCCTAGCTCGCTTATTCAGGATTTAGTCGACTAATAGGACGATCAGTCTCAAGTGGCTACACCCACAACGACCGTTGCGATAGAAACCACAATGCCTCCCCACTTCACCCATTCCGTGCCGTGATCATGAGTGTTGGCGAAGAGAGGAGCGCCAAGCTGAATAACAACAAGCTTTTCGAACATGACAGAAGAGCCGATCGCCGTACTTTTGTAGCCCAAGGAACGTGTTCCCAAGGCTACATTTTCTCTCATACTATGTATTGCTTGTTACTTTTTGGTTCTGCAGTTTGGCTGTCTCTCCAAGTGCAAGACCTAGCGACCAATAAGGAAGGCCATCCTTCTACCGGGAAGGGCGGCCTTCCGCGCTCGTTTGTGCATGTTTAACCCGTGCGTAGATCAGGGGTTGAGAGGCCACCCATCTTCGACAGGAATGGAGTGACCTCTCCTATTGCTCGCTTCCGACACCCCTGTTACGGATCAGGGGCCATGCCGCATGCCTTTTCAGGCGAGAGGCGAAGTTTCGGGCTCTCCAAGCGTCCGGGGCCAAGGTTCATGGTGGTGGGCTCTTTGACTCTTGTGTGTGCCCCCCCGGCGAGACGGCGTCGGGATTTAGGGCAAGCCCATGGATTGTGAGAAAACTTGAGGAGCAGTGGCTTGAAAAGTCAGGCTAGTTCTGCGTTGTGCTGTGGTGGAGTGTCGGCCGTCAGGGGCTCCTCCGATCTCGATACACACACTCTCGGCAGCGGTGGAGCGCCCGGCAATCAGCTGTCGTGCTCATTGCCTTCTGGGGCAAATCGATCAATTGTGGAGCCGGCATGCGTTGCGATGAGTTCAAGCTCATGTGGAAGCTGGGGTCTTGCTGTCACAAGTGATTGCTAATGGCAGCCCCCTCTATCGGTAGGGCTGACTTCCAACAGCCTTCGCCGAAGCAATGATGTGGGGCGACGGAACCGCAAGGAGAAAAGCGTTCTCCCCGAGCGATGCGGTTGCCGCTCAATAACGTTGACGACGCGTTACGTCGTTAGGTGCAATGCACTGAATCTTTCCCGTTATTGGAAGACGGGGTTAAGCGCAGAAGGCCAGCCCTCGTTCCAGTTGCTGTGGAATGAGGACTGGATTATCTGCCAGCCAACGGGTCGCTCTCCCGTGCAGCTGCGATGACCTTCTCAGCAGTCGAGTAGATCACAGGACACTTGATAGGAGATTTCCAATGGCCCCGCACGCCATTTTTCGGGAAGCTTCGGGATCAAGGATTTCTTTCGTGAACCTCTATCTCGCTGGTATCACTGACTACCGAGGAGATGCTGCTTAATCACTTTCGGCGTTCCACGAACCTCTACTGCTGACCCGTTGTCAAACAAAGCTGGCCTGGAATGGTACTTGTGTATTGCCGGAAGGGGCTGTGGAGGCATGGGATTTTGTCGACGAGCGCGCCCTGCAGGGATGGAAAGATGGAAAGGTGGAATGGTCTGAAAGACCTGTCAGCACTTCACTTACGGCATCGACAATCACTGCCACACGATGTGGGGCTGCAACCTCAGAAAGAAGCAGCTGCAGCAGGGTGAGCACCTCAAAAAGCGTTGCAAGTTCTGGGCACCCACTTGGCAGAAGCAAGTGGGCTGGACACCTGAAGCGGGGTAAACCAGCGATTCGTCTTGGTTGCGCCGCGACGGTTCACCGCAGCCAAAAACCGTATGAGGATCATCGCTTCGATACAGAAGGTCTTGTCGCGATTCCTCCTGAGAGATGGAAACAAGGTTGGTGATGAAGTTTCCTCTGAAGGGCTAGAGGTCTTCACATACACGGGTCAAAAAGGACAGGAGGCCCAGGCTTTGGCGACGGTCAAAGCCGAAAAGGAATTCCTCAGGCAGGTGCCCTCGAAGCTGCTCCCCCTGTACGTGCGCATGGAGCAAGCTCTTGCTAGGCAGTTGGACGGATCTGAGGGTTAGCTCTGCTTCCACTCATCAACAAACCCCGCCATTGCTGACGGCGCAGGTCATTCTCGAGTCGCGCCATTCAGTTCCTTGGGCTGATGTGACGTCTATGACGCCGCACCCGCCTCAGCAGAATCAGCAAAGCGATCAAATTGAGCCCCAGCAAGATTGCGTCGCCAAGGGTTCGCTGATGGATTACTTCGAAAACCTCATACGGAAGAGGCAGCGCTACCAAGGCCACCAGTAACCAGTCACCTCAGCGACGCACGGTCCAAGCCGCCCAAGCTCCCAGGTAGACCAGCAGGCATAGGAGCCGCTGATCAGGCAACCACCCGCAGGGAATACGGTCCTAGCTCCAGCGCTCTCTGAGCCACGTAGGCCAAAACTTTGCGCATTGCGGCCACCAGATCATCAGCTAGGAGCGCCAGTTGACCCATGTCCTGACTGCGGCGCCTCGCCCCCCCCCCCACTCACCAGCAGCAACAGCGCGGCCACCACCACCTTCTTGATCACGATCAAGCGGAGGAGAAGGCCCTGCAGTTTCATGTCATTGCATCGGCTGTCTTCTTGAGCGCTGAGATCAGTTCTCAGATCCCAAAAGCTCAAGCTCCACTTGACTTCTGTTGAGCCTGTTGAGCCGGGAAAGGTTCAGCAAGTCGCTTCTCGCTTACAAAAAAGGGGAGCCCGCTCTGTTTAGGGTCTATTCCTGCAAAACCGACTCAGCGACTATGCAAGCGATCTTCAACGGCAGGGTGCTTGCGGAGAGCGACGACATCGTGAAGGTGGATGGCAATCCCTACTTCCCTCGCGAGGCAATGAACACAGAGTTCTATCGTGAGTCGAGCCTCACCACCGCCTGCGGTTGGAAAGGAACCGCCCGGTACTGGGATGTAGTAGTGGGTGACGAGGAGATCAGCAATGCGGTGTGGGCTTACGACACCCCCAAGCCCGACGCCGAAAAGATCCGCGAGCGCTTCGCCTTTTACCCGGGCAAGGGTGTGACGCTGGTCTGATCAGCGCTTGCTGGGAGGCCTCACACCCACATGGGGCAGAAGCAATTGGGCTGGGTACCTGAAGCCGGTTAGCTCCCAGGCGGAAACCAACCTGGAAGAAGCCCTGCACGGGATAGGCCGAAGACAACTGCAACCACCCCGAGCTTTATTCCCGCCAGGATTGCTGCGTACTTCCAGGTGAACAGCGTTTTCGTCTGGGTGGCCACGACTAATGCTCATTCAAAAAACATCATGCGCCATTGACGGTCTGGTCAGCTGAAGAGACTGTTTGGGGCAGTTCTTTCTTGATGGCTGAGACCAATAGGCAGGGGCAGCACCTTGTCGATGGTTTCTGCGGCTAGATCCCAATCCAGACGGACTTGGTTGTTGCTGTTTTGCTCGTCTGCGATCAGCTCATCAGTGTTGAAGCCGTCGCCGTCTTGGCAAAGCTGATCGAGGCTTGTCGTGCGTCGGATCGTCAAGGCTCGCTCGACTGATTCCATCAGCGGGTCAGTGACTCTCAGCTAATTCCACAGCTCTGCGTGAGTGTTGATCTCTGGAGGTGCTTTGCGAACCCTGTTGGTGTGCTGGCTGGTATGTCGATTACTCAGTTGTTTGCCGGCAGCGACAACTTGTAAATGTTCACGGCAACGAGAGCCACGCCCAAGCAGCAGAAGAAGACGATCAGATCTTGAGTGGAGATGGGCAAAACAAAGCCTTACGCAAATCTGCTTTAAGTAATGTAACGAGGTATATGGACAATTGCTGTATAAGTCGGAACACGAAAGAATTCCCAATCTTTGCTGGTTCGTAAAGCAAATGCTGCTCAAGCTTCCGGCTCAGTGAGCCCATATCACCTCTTCTGGGTGCTCACGGTGTGGTGCCCTGGTACTAAAAGCTCCTTGGAGAGGGGTTTCTCCAAGGAGCATTGCGCCTTAAGTCCGGTTAAGACGATTGTTCCCGAACCCAATAATCTCGGCGGTTTTCTGCAAAGCGAGTGCACATGCAGGTGAAGTCGTCGTCGGCACCGATGCCAGAACCCGGCGCACCTGTAACGCCCCACAATGTACGTAGCGTCCGTAGATAGAGCTTCGCCAGCTCATCGTCCCCAGGCAGGCATGACTAGATTTGTTATAAAAAGGAAAATGGATTCAAATTCATGCTCCGTTTCTCTATCGCAACTGTATTAACTCTCTCTGGTGTCCTTGCGTTTATTCCCCAAGCTCATGCGAAAAATGCATGGAAGGAGGACAAGAAGCTATCTAAAGAATATGCCGAGAAGGGAAAGTGGAAGAAAGCTTGCAGCTATGCGATCTCAGCTGGCGCAGCAATGAACGAGGAGGAGGCTTTAACTATCGATTACATGGACAAGATTGGAAAGCGTTGTATAGAAGCTGCAGAGTAATTGCGAGTAGGCAGCTATCAAAGGCGAACATGACCTCATTGGGTGAGGGTTGCCTGGCTCTCAGAGTGGGCAGTGGCAGGGGCTAATGGGTGGCTACTTATTTAGGTCTAGTTTTTGAGGCAGGGTCACGGAGCCACCGCCTCCAGCTGTTTGCCCACTTGAATCTCTTTGGTAGGGGGTGGCTTGCCCTGGCCGGTGGCTGCCCTGACTGCGAGCTGGAACGGGTCGTGAATGTCGTGCCATCTGCCTAGGCCGCTACACACTTAGTGCCACGCATGCACTCACGGTGACGATGGCCTTCCATTTGTAAGTTCATCCCCTCCTCTAAGCGGGTGATACCAGCGTGTTTAAACGCGTCGTCTTTTATATATGTCCAGACCGTGCCCTTCGAGTGGTCACTTGGGTTCTTCCACTGTTTGCAATACCAGTCGGTAAGCATTGTCATCAGCCAAGATCTTTGCAAAGAGGATCTCGACAAAGCCCCTCAGGCCGCATCCCCCCTTCGAGGGATTAGCCCTGCTGGCCTAGTTCTTCTTCCCGGCCTTCTAGTCGACGAGTTCCGTATTCTTGCGGACAAGCGAGTCGCTCTCGTCCGCGAACTTTTTATCTATGCGGCGCCGAGTCTCTACAACATGGCGATGTTGTGCCCACAACTCCATCACGAATTTTGCAAGCCGCTCTTTTCGATCACCAGGCTGGCCAGGCAACGAAGGATATTGTTCGGTCACGTCTGGAAGGCCAGCGCTCATTGAGATCGATTGTTAGAACTCAACACTTAGCTAGATACGCCATTCAGGGCCACATTCCAATGAGAAGCCCCCGCCGAAGGCAGGGGCCACAGAACGCCTCACAGGATTGTCACCTTGTTTCCACTCCTGTGAGGCGTTCCTCCTCACAAAGTTAACCTGGCAACGCCCATGGAACTGCGACCACAAAAGTGGACAGCTGCTGTCTCGCCCCGGCCGACACCCTTTAGCGTCAGCAGAAGCGAACTGACCTTGTTCTTCGGCCTTTAGAGAAATGCGTTGAAGACTTGTCGATATGTGGCAGATCAGGTGTTGAGCGTAGTGCGAATCAATGCTCAGCTGGGCAGATGACCGTGAGCACCCCCATTGCTAAATATATGCGGTCACAACATCGCTGAAGCCCTCCCTCACATTAAAAAAGCCTACGCTGATCGACGAAGTCTGTGGAGTTCAGCTCTGCTTGTTCTGGCCATGGATCAGCCCCTAAAAATTGGAGTGCATAGCTCTGTTAGTGAGAACTGCCTGATAGTTCAGCGGCTTAACTAAGTCCATGCCTTGAGTCTTCACGCCATGGATTTCACGCATCAAATCATGTAAGTTGGACATGCCCAAGGCCCCAATGTGTTTTCCATTGCAAGTTCCTTTGTTCGAGGATTGCTCGCCATGAGGTTTAGATAATATGAAGCGAGTTATAGTTAATCGGGTGGGTGAAGCTAGGGATTCACTCGAGGTGCAAGAAATTGAAGATTTAGAGGCGGATCCCGGTCAAGTCCTCGTGCAGATGAAAGCGATTCCTATTCACCCTGCGGATCTACTCGTGATGCGTGGCCGACATATCTTTACCCCAGCTTATCCATGCGGCATTGGGATTGAGGGGGTAGGTCGAGTGATCGCTCATGGGGAAGGCGTCAACGCTCCCCCTCTCGGTGCCCTCGTAGCTTTGCCTTTTGGAGAGACATGGGCTGAGCAGGTCATCTTACCCGCCGAGTCTGCTATCCCTCTTCCTGACGGAATAGATATTTTTCAGGGAAGTATGCTCGCGCTCAACCCAGTGACCGCGCTCGGTTTAGTGTTGGGGATGAAGCGAGGGGAGTGGTTGATACACAACGCGGCGAACTCATCGCTTGGACGATTGATTACGCGAGTCGCTGCACATAAAGGGATTAACAACATCTCGGTGGTGAGACGTAGAGGGCTTGAAGATGAGCTCATCGCTAACGGCGCTGACCATGTACTTATCGATGGAGATGACCTCTCGCAGCGCGTGAAGGCGTTTACGGGTGCGTCAGGTGTAGATCGCGCGCTTGATGCTGTGTCAGGTGATGCCTCGGGACGACTCTTTGATTGCGTTGCCGAGGGAGGAGAATTGATCTGTTATGGCTTACTCGCCGGTGACCAGGTGGTCATACCATCGGCTCAGCTGATCTTCCGAGATGTGCTGGTGAGAGGCTACTCGCGCCTTCGCTCGCTCAAAGCGCTCTCTCCCGAGGGGTCTCAGCTGCTCCATGCCGACCTCTTTGAGGGAGCTGCCTCCGGTCTCTTTTATACACCGGTACTCAAGACGTTCACGTTCGATGAGCTGTATGACGCAGTTGAGCTCGCAGAACGTAGCGGGGGTGAGGGGAAAGTTATTTTAATCCCTCCTTCTGATTAATCGAAGCCTCTGAAACTGAGCTTATCTAAACAAGTAAAGAAGAATTTTTTGACGGCATAGCAGCTTTCAGGTGTGCATCGCTGCACTTGTAGAAGTTATTGAAGTATTGAGTTCAGGGCCATTTGTTTGATGCCCGAATCTTTATTTATGCAGTTTGATTTGATGGGAAAATCTTGCCCATTGTCGTCTCTGATTCGTACTTCAAAAGTGTCGTCATTTACCTGCCTGGTCTCGTACTCGTAGAGCTTGACCCATAATCTCCACTGCGGTGTTTTTGGGTTCTTCCCTATTTGAGCCCAGCCTCTATTTCCCATGGCCAGTGCTGGGCTTGTGAGTAAACCAAGAAACCCCAGGGCGAGAAAGGTTCTGATCACAACAGGCCATGCGCTTTGAACATTGATACGACAGCCTCAAGCTGTTCGTCATCCCAATACGGGAACAGCTTGCTGATGCACCGCTGAACATTGGTCTTGCTGGTGTTGGGGCGTCTTTCTGTGCAGATACCTGTTCTTTAAATTTGAGTGCGGAAATCGCGACCACACCCCCCTGTCCGGTTGAGCTCGGGTTAGCCCTGCGCACAATTCTGTGCGCAAATGCTGATTCACAAGAAAAATGGCTCTCAGGAAATCGCTGAGAACCATTGATGTGACATATAACGCCCCCTGATGGATTCGAACCATCGACCGACTGCTTAGAAGGCAGTTGCCCGCCACAGTCGTACCAATGGATTCCAACGTGTCTCTATCCTGAGCTTTATCCCCGGTGGAACTTAATCCTGAGTTTATGGGCGCTACATGCTGAGAAGATGAAGGTTGGATAAACGTCTAGCCAAAGGGTTCCCCCAGGAGCAGACGGTCTCTTGATTCAATTTCTGGCCTTTCCCTTTGTTTCTTGCAGTTACAAATGCTCAGCGAAGGGGACAGCTCACGCCACGTCTTCACTTAAGAGCTGGCCGACGCCAGCAGTTTTCAGCGCTTCCTTCTAAGCCGTAGGCAAGGCGACAACATCAATAGTCAGCGATCCATCTTCATCACGTTTTAGATCATAAATTAAACCTTTCATATAGCCTTGGATCGAGACCAATAGATCTTTCGCTTGCTTTGATGGGTTGTTCACCAATGAAGTTACCAACCGAAGTGATAGTCCAACTCCTCCTAAAAGTCCGAGAGGAGCCATCGCCACTGATAAACCAGGCAACATAAGAAGTAGCACTGCAAGAAAAACAGATACAGGAAGCGCACCTGCTGCCATAAGTCCACTTTGCTTAAGGATGTCTATCAAAATCTCCTGCTTTCTTTCGTTGGTTCCATTAATCAGTTCATCACGTTGAATTAGAAACATATCCAAAGCCATTATCGCGGCAGCGTATGCAGAAGCTTCAAATGCATTCCTTAGTGTCCGCTGCCAGAACTCTTGAGTTCGAACGGTAGTCAGGAATGCATCAAAGTGGTTGTCAAAACTAGCCGTCACTCTTTCAGTGATGGTCATATCCCTTGAGTTCCTGGAAATATTAGTTGTACCGTCCTCCCATATCGCGTTGCTTGGATTTGAAGCAAGTTCTGGATTGGAATTTTGACTTTCAATATGAGACCAGTGTTTGCCTTGACTGTCACCACTTTTGAGGAATTGATCAACTACCTCGATGCCAAATTTGGTGATCTCGTCTGGTAAAGCTTTGACGGCATCGGCAGCAGTGATGCCATGGTTTGCCATGGCACTTTTGATCCGAGTTACTTGGCTGGCATCAAAGGGAATGTCATTCAGGCGACTTAACGACGCTCCAATAACCCAAATGCCAATGGATGTAATTGCTGTTGCTTTATCGGATAACGGCTGAACCTTGCCCAGAGCTGACTTGGCCATGCTCTTAAGACCAGTAGAGGTCTTTCTAAGCCTTTCAGGAAAGTCCGACATAAGTACTGCTCTGGATTAATTGGTGAGGATCGTTTGTTGATTGTCTCATGGCTGTTCTGATAGGCCTCACCATTTGCATGTGGCAGTTCTGGGCAGTCTTAGGTGTGCTGCCTAGCTAGTGTGTTCCTTGACTACGATTTCACCAGCAGCTCGATCGTTAACGCCTAAGGAACACGCTGTCGGCCCACCATTGTTAGGTCACTGCAGCTTGTGCCGCAGCCCTTTAACGTTAACCAAACGTTGTCCAGTGTTCTGCCGCACATGGACATGCTCGCGCAAGTTGCCGTCGTTAATCAACCTGTAGAGCTGGGATCTGGACTTGTATCCAAGGCGTCTTGCAGCCTCGCTAATAGTCATTAACTCCATCTAGTCGTCCCTATCTGTTCACTGTTTTGACAACCACAGGCTAGGTAAAGTTTGCGCCTTCGGATGAACCATGCTCATGTAATTAGATGTGACCCGGTATAACTTTATCGTTGTATTTTGTAGAGGAAATCCTTGCAGTCTTTTGCTGAGCAAGAGTAAGATTGTTTTATATGTATAGGTTCTCTTTGAGGTTTGTCTGCCAATTGCTATCTCTAAAAACCCAAAGAAGCGTCTACATCGATGCCTGTAATACCGTTTTCCTTGGATCCGGCTTTGCCTGGTGATGTAAAGCTGTCGGATATGATAGTTGATTCAGAGTCTTCGTCATAGCTCCAGTTTCTCACAAAAACTGTATTCAGTTTTGATTTGCCCCTGGCTGCTAACGAACTTGAATTTAATGTTGTTAAATATTTTTTTATGGCTGCTGCACGGCTTAGGTTGTCGGGGTGGCTCTTGAGAGCCTCAAGCACATCGTCAGGAACCTTTTTGTAATCGGGTTCTTTGTCTTTCTCCTTGTCCTCATCGAGCCTGCTATTTGACATAGTCGCGTTCATGGCGGCCTTCCGTATTTCCTCAAGGCTCAGGCCGCTCTCTGAAGAGCTTCCTTTACCTGGGTCCTCTATTCCCTCAGGAAGAAGTCTCTCTATAAGTTTATCCTCGCTGTGGTTCATTGTTTCAGTCCACAATTTGATGCAGCCTTTTGGGTTGAATCCTGCTGTGGCTACATATTTAGTCCCGAGTAGATCAGCCTCGTATTCTTGAGCCCTGTTAAAGCCTGCCAACTCAAGCGAGTAATCACGCAAATTGTATTGAATTCTTTCAATAGCCTTGTTGGCAAAGTTCTCTGCAAGTCCCTGCATCTCATTAAATGATTGGCCGATTGCAGGTTGTAGGTCTAATGCTGCTTTTGCGATTCTGGGTCGAGTTAGCATTGCGCTAACTCTCAGGTTGTTTAGGGCTGAATCTGTTGAATATGTACTATTCCCAAGTCCTGCGTTAATTCCGCCCATAATAGCCATCGCGGCTATATATGAGTTTTGAGAATTTCTCGCTGATCTGACTGATTTAGACACTTTTACAGCGGTTTTTTTGTCTAGTTCCTTTGCTTTTTCTCTCTCTTCCGCGCTGTGGTTTTGAGTGACATGGGCTAATTCGTGAGCTACTACGCAGGCGACCTGGTCAACCTTCCCTGTTAATTCTTTAAGCATGGCTGTATTCAAAAATATTGTTCCGAAGTCAGAATAAGCAGCTGCGTTGGCTTGGCCTTTCATCGTCCCAACAACCTGTGCAGCCCAAATATCAAAGTTTGATGCCTTGTCTATTTTTGGAAGCAGACCGATGCTTTGGCATTTTTGGCTGTTCGATGCTATGCCAAGAATTCCTTCGCAATCAACATTGTTTCTGACGGCCACTCTGATAGGCCTTTTGATGTCATTCGTCGTTATTATTCGATCGGCTACTCGAAACACCAAGTACAGATCGGGTGGCATTACTTCTTTGGCTTCTCGATAAGATTCAGCTCTTTTCTCATTCACTGTTTGTGCGCAAATATTGGTTGGCAGAACAGCGAATAAAAGAGATAAAAGGATTGCTTTTTTCATTGCTTGCTCAATAAGCTTGTCTCATTATCTCATTTCACTTCGCGCCTGTCTTTGCCAGGGTGCTGAGTTGTTTCCGCTCAACGATCGAGCGCGTTCGATTAAGGCTCCCTGGGCAGCTAGTGGCCGGAGAACACAAACCTGCCCCTGTTCAGCTCGGTTTGGACAAATCTGCGAACATATCTGTGTACAAATCCTTGTATGAAAGGAAAAATGGCTCCCAGTGAATCGCTGAGAACCATTGCAGTTACAGGTGACGCCCCCTGATGGATTCGAACCATCGACCGACTGCTTAGAAGGCAGTTGCTCTATCCAGCTGAGCTAAGGGAGCAATCGTCAATATTTTGGCAGGCTGTTTCCGGCAAGGTCGGACATAGATGCCTTCGAGCCGCCTAAAGTGAAGGGCTCTTGACCGGCATCCATGGCCCCGCGTCGTCTCAGCGACAGCGAGAAGCAGGATTTGGTCGGCCGCTACAAGGCCGGCGAGTCAACAGCTGCTTTGGCTGAGGCTTTTGGCTGCAGTCCCAACACCGTCACCCGCACGGTGAAATCGATGCTGTCTGCTGATGCATATGCCGCACTGAAAGCCAGCCGACAAAAGGGGTCGGTCACCCCTTCCCCGGCAGTCGTCACTCAGGCTGAAGAACCTGAGGTTGATTCCCTCAAGGACGACGAGAGCAGCCTGGCCCTTGATGACGCGGATGATTTCGGCGAGGACCCTGATGAAGAGCTAGCTGAAGCCGATGACAACGGGAGCGTTGAGACGTTTACGGAGCTTGTTCCCCTTCTGGGCGTGGGAGACCTTAGTGATCGCCCCATGAATCAAGCCCAACCGTTCAATGTCGACTTGCTGCCGGATAGCGCCTACATGTTGGTCGACAAAGTGGTTGAGCTTGACGCGCGTCCCCTCAAGGAGTTTCCCGAGTTGGGCCTCCTCGACGACGCAGAACAGGAACGTCAGGGGCTGTGCCTGTTTGCCAGCCCCAGGGCGGCCAAGCGTCAGTGCGGGCGCAGTCAACGGGTGATCAAGGTTCCCGACACGGCGGTTTTTCAGCGCACCAGCAGTTATCTGCTGGCCCGAGGCATCACACGGCTGGTGTTGGACGGAACCTTGATTGCGCTGGATGGCTGAGCACCGCAGCTGACGGCGCTTAATCGAAGCGATCGCGTTGATCGGGAAGCAAAACGGCCGTGGCTGTTCCTCCACTGATCACGCCGATCACCAGAGCAATGCCCACGAGAAAACCAGTGGGAAGAGGCATGGAGCGCCGCCCCCCGAGTTTGAGCGTATGGCGATCCTGAAGGTTCTGTGCCCCAAGGCAGAGCAGCAGTAGCAGCAGCAGGCCGCCGCCAAAGCTGATCAGCAGAAGACGAAGGCGAATCAACACAGCACAACCGTCAACGAGCTCAGTTTGACGTGCCCTGGTGCAAGAGTGCATACAGCCGTCGTCTGGAAAGACCTGTGGCCTGGGCCAGTTGCCGTGCAGCATCGCTGGCGGTTGCACCCTCGTCCTGCAACACCTGCAGTTGGCTTAACAGGTCATCATCGTCGGGTTCTACCGCTTCCTCCAGCGGTGCTCCCCCCAGCACAACTGTGCATTCCCCTTGAGGGGGGCGCTGTCGAAAATGCAGCAGGGCATTTTCCACCGTCGGCCCCACCTGTTCTTCATGGCGTTTGGTCAGTTCCCGCGCCACCTGAAGCGGACGGCTGCCCCCGCAGTGGTGCTGTAGTTCCTCGAGCAGCGTGATCAGGCGGTGCGGCGCCTCGTACAGCACGGTTGTGCGGATTTCATGGCTGATGGCTTCAAGGCGGGCCCGTCGCTCTTTCCCTTTGGCCGGCAGAAATCCTTCGAAGCAGAAGCGGCTGCTGGGCAAGCCGCTGCTCACCAAAGCGGTGGTGGCTGCGCAGGGGCCAGGGATGCAGATCACGGGATGGCCGGCCCGGTGCGCAGCGGCCACCAGTTCTTCTCCAGGGTCGCTGATGCCCGGCAGCCCTGCATCACTGATTACCGCCAGGCTTTGTCCCTCCGCCAGCAGATCCAGCAGTTGGGGCAAGCGTGTGCGGGTGTTGTGCTGGTGAAAGGACAGCTTGCGGCCGCCTGCTCCAAGACTGCTGAGCAGCTGTCCGCTGTGGCGGGTGTCTTCACAGGCGATGACATCCACGCTGCGGAGCAAATCGCGGGCTCGTGGCGACAGGTCCCCCAGATGACCAATGGGGGTGCCCACCAGATAAAGGCTGCCGCCGCTTGGTTCATCCCGCTGCATCACAATGGCGAGCGCCTCTTTTGATCATGATGCCCAGCTCTGCTGTCCTTCCTGCTGGCGTTAATCAGCAGGCGCTGCTGGCGGAAATGCGTCATCTCAGTTGGGGAGCTGCCGACATTTTGCGGGCCTATGCCCGCGGCGAGCAGCCTCCGCATGGTTTTCCAAAGGCCTTGAGTGTTGATGACGGCGGGGAAGGCCCTGTGTCTGCGGCTGACCTGGCCGTGAACAAGTGGTTGCTGGACGGTCTGTCCGCAGCGTTTCCCAAGGCCGACTGGACGCTGCTCAGTGAGGAGACCGCAAAGGAGCAGCTCACTGAAGGCCAACCGCTTCCTGCGGAGTGGCTCTGGATCCTCGATCCCTTGGATGGCACCAAGGATTTTCTTCAGGGCACAGGTGAATACGCCGTTCATCTGGCTCTGGTGCGCGATCAGCGGCCGGTGATTGGTGTTGTGCTTCTGCCGGAGGCCGATGAGCTTTGGATCGGCATCGTTGGTGAAGGTGCCTGGTGTGAAGACCGCCAGGGTGAGCGGTCGCCGGTTCGCTTCAGCGACAGAACTGAGGTTTCAGATCTGATCCTGGTGGCCAGCCGCAGCCACCGCGACGACCGTTTGGTCAAGCTGATTGATGGCCTCAATCTCGGCGGTTCCAAAGCCGTAGGCAGCGTTGGCTTCAAGGTGGCCACGATCCTTAGAGGCGAAACCGACCTCTACGTCTCCCTCTCCGGCAAGAGTGCTCCCAAGGATTGGGACATGGCCGCTCCGGAGGCGGTGCTGCTGGCGGCCGGTGGTCGCTTCACCCATGCCAATAAAGCCGAGCTCAGATACAACACCGGCGATGTGCGTCAGGCCGGCTGTCTGATCGCCAGCCATGGAAAAGCCCACGCCGAGCTTGGAGAGCTTGCGACGCGGGCGATGGCCGAGATTGATCCCGGCTTTCAGGTCTGAGGCCTGATCAGCTGAGGGGTGCAACCGGGGTGGGCTGAGGCTCCACCTCGGCGGCCTCACCGGACTGTGGCACTCCCCGGAGGGTGAGGTTGATGCGGCCGCGGTTGTCGATTTCGCGCACCCGTACGGTCACCTCGTCGCCCACCTTCACCACGTCTTCAACCTTCTCGACGCGAGCTTCGGAGAGCTGCGAGATGTGGATCATGCCTTCCTTGCCAGGAAGAATCTCCACAAAGGCGCCGATTGGGATGATCCGTGTGATTGATCCGGAGAACACCTCGCCCTCGTTGACCTTGCGGGTCAGGCCTTCGATGATCTTCTGGGCTTCTTCAGCTGCAGCCCCATCGTGGGAGGCGATGGTCACGATGCCGCCGTCCTCGATGTCGATCTTGGTATTGGTGCGCTCGGTGATGCCCTTGATTGTGCGTCCACCGGGGCCGATCACGGTGCCGATCAGCTCAGGATCAATGCGGAAGCTGAGCAGGCGTGGGGCATGGGGAGACAGGTTGTCCCGAGGGGTGTCGATCGCCTCGAGCATCTTCTCGAGAATGTGGAGTCGTGCGGGGCGTGCCTGGTTGACAGCCTCGGCCACTGTCTTCACCGATAGACCGGTGATCTTCATGTCCATCTGCAGGGCTGTGATGCCTTTTTCGCTGCCGGCCACTTTGAAGTCCATGTCGCCGAGGAAGTCTTCGATGCCTTGGATGTCGGTGAGGATCCGTACCTCATCGCCTTCTTTGATCAGACCCATGGCAGCGCCACTCACCGGGGCCTTCAGCGGCACACCGGCATCCATCAGAGACAGAGTGCTGCCGCAAACGGAACCCATGGAGGTGGAGCCATTGGAGCTGAGCACTTCGCTCACCACACGCACCACGTAAGGGAAAGTGTCCTTCTCGGGTAGCACCGGAAGAATGGCCCGCTCGGCGAGGGCCCCGTGGCCGATTTCACGACGACCGGGCGAGCGCATCGGCCGAGTTTCACCGACGGAGTAGGGCGGGAAGTTGTAGTGGTGCAGGTACAGCTTCTCGGTGTTGGGATGGAGGTCGTCCATCTCCTGGGCATCGCTGGGGGTGCCAAGCGTTGCAGTAGACAGCACTTGTGTGAGTCCGCGCTGGAACAGACCGGAACCATGCACCCGGCGTGGCAGGACGCCGGCCATGGCACTGATCTGGCGCACCTCGTCAAGGCCGCGTCCATCCACACGCTTGCCATCTTTGAGGATCTGCTGACGCATCAACTTTTTGGTCAGAGCCTTGAAGCTGTTGCCGAGCAACTTCGGGCTGCTGGCCAGGGCCTGGCGGACGGCATGGTCTTCCTTGAGACCTGCGATGGTCTCGGAAATCTCCCCCTTCACGATTTCAAGGGCTGTGTCCCGTTCGTCCTTGTTTTGATCAAACTTGCTGAGGACAGCGCTGATCGCTTTGGTGCACTGCTTTTCCAGATAGGCGGGAACGGTGCTGTCTTCTGCCGGTTGTTCCGGCTTCACTTGGGTGATGCCCAGATCCTTGAGCAGTTGTTCCTGAGCCTTGATCAGTTCACAGATCGCTTCATAGCCGAAATCAATCGCCTCGATCACGTCCTGCTCGGGCAGCTGGTCGGCGCCCGCCTCGACCATCACCACGCCGTCAGGGGTACCGGCGACCACTAGGTCCAGATCCCCACGTTCAATTTCTCTGTAACTGGGATTGAGGACGAAGTCATCCCCCAGCAGGCCCACCCGCACGGCCGCCATCGGGCCGTTGAAGGGGATACCCGCCAGCAGCGTGGCAATCGATGCGCCCGTCACCGCCAGAACATCGGCGGGAACCCGTTCATCGAGGGACAGGCAGGTGGCCACCACCTGCAGGTCGTCGCGCAGCCAGCTGGGGAACAGCGGCCGCATTGGGCGGTCAATCAGCCGGGCCGTGAGCGTGGCGCGTTCGGGCGGGCGGCTTTCACGACGCATGTAGCTGCCGGGAATACGGCCAGCCGCATAAAGCCGCTCCTCGTAGTCGCAGATCAGCGGCAGGAAATCAATGCCGTCTCGGCCGCCCGAACGGGTTGCGGTTACAAGCACGGCGGTGTCGCCACACTCAACCAAGACGGATCCTCCCGCTTGAGGGGCAAAGCGCCCGGTGGTCAGTCGAATCTCGCGTCCGTCAAAGGAGATCGACTGGGTTTGTCCTTGCACGACGTCTTATGTCCTTTTGTCAATGCCAAGTCTGACATTTCATGGCTGCTCTCCACAAGAAAGGGGAGGTCGAGCCTCCCCTCACAATGCCATGGTACGGGCTGATCACCAGCTGGACTTGACCACGCCGGGCAATTCTCCTTTGTGGGCACGCTCACGAAGCTGATTGCGGCAGAGGCCGAAATCGCGGTAGACGCCACGGGGCTTACCGGTGGCCCAGCAGCGGTTACGCACACGGATGCGTGCGCTATTCCGGGGCAGAGCCTGAATCTTGCGGTGGATCTCCAGGCGATCCATCGGATCTTCGGCTGTGTTGAAGGCTGCCATCAGTGCTGCGCGCTTGGCCGCATAGCGCTCAACTATCTTTTTGCGCTTCACATCGCGAGCGATCATCGACTTCTTGGCCATGCAGCTGAGGGCAGCGATTGAACGAATCGTCAACGATACACGGGAGCCCTCGCCCCTCAGCGACCCATCAATTGCTGCACCACGGGCAGCTGAGTGGTGTCACGCACGATC
>QCSL01000030.1 GCA_003209165.1 Synechococcus sp. AG-670-B23
GAAGTCGCCGCTGGTGCGCCCATTGGGCATCAACTGCTTGATCCTCAAGGCCAGTGGAGCGAACAGGATCAGGCCAAGCCCGGCCAGGGCGTAGCTGAACATGCCCCAGAGGCCGGTCTTGTAGCCGAATTCAGGGGCGAGGAGGGTGGTGTTACCGGTGACCCAAGAGGCCATCAACGTGGCCGTACTCAGGGCCAGCCCGATGTTGCGCCCCGCCAGCATGTAGTCATCGGCATTGCCTTGGCCGCGACGGCCCCAGGCAATCCCGAGCGCCACCCAGAGAACAGAGAACACCACCACCAGTCCCCACGCGATCCCGGGATGGAGGAAGGGAACCGAGTCAGCGGACATCCATCGACCCCCTGCGGTTCCAATAAAGGTGTCCGCGCACAATCATCACCACCGTCGCCGCAGTCACAACGGCACCAAGGGCAAAGATCAGTCGCGCCCAGAGCAGTTCATCCAAGGCGAAGACCGTTTGAATTCCAGTAACAGATAAGCAAAAGAAGGACGCAGGCCTGGCCCTTTGCCCTCCATTCAGGTGCCTTCGGATACCCAAACAACAGGCGATCAGCGTCCTGTCGCCTGAAATTGCGGAATGTGTAGCAACTGAAACCCGAAAGGGGTTGGGGCGATGCCTTGGATGCGTTCGGCTTATGCGATCAGGATGTTCACCGACTACAAACCCACGGTCGGGTTCGACGAATATTTCTGCGGTGAAACGGCCAGGCCGCGCGCCGATCTTGCTCCACTACTGGCATCACTGGGGCAGATGGGATTGCCCGAGCTCAACCGCAGCCATGCCTCAGCCAGCCAGCTGCTGCGTCGCCTGGGCGCCACCTTTCGCCTGAACGATTCCGGCCTCAAAGGCAGTGAAAGGATTCTCCCCTTCGATCCCTTGCCCCGGCTGATCGGCCGCAGCGACTGGATCACCTTGGAGCGGGGACTGTTGCAACGCCTGGAAGCCATCGACTGCTTCCTCGCCGACATCTATGGCCCCCAGAAGATCCTCAACGACGGTGTGATCCCACGGGAAGACGTGGAAAGTTCCTCCGGTTGGCGACCTCAGATGCAGGGTATCCGCCTGCCCCTCAACCGTTGGTGCCACATCTCCGGGCTCGACCTGATCCGCGATGGCAATGGCACCTGGCGTGTCCTGGAAGACAACCTGCGTTGTCCATCGGGGGTGGCCTACTACCTCGAAAACCGTCGGGTGATGAAACGGTTGTTCTCTGGCCTCTTCGAGGGCCGTGCTGTTCAACCGATCGACGACTATCCCTCCCATCTGCTGCGCACCCTTCAGGACCTGGCGACCTGGAGTGACGCCCCCCGCGTGGCGATCCTGACGCCGGGGGTGTTCAACAGCGCCTATTTCGAACACAGCTACCTGGCCCAAGAAATGGGAATTCACCTGGTGGAGGGGCGCGATCTAGTGTGCGACGCGGGCCGGGTGTGGATGCGGAGCACCAGCGGCCTCAAACCCGTGGATGTGATCTACCGCCGCATCGACGATGATTTTCTTGATCCCAACGTGTTCCGCCAGGACTCAATGCTGGGGGTGCCGGGCTTGATCGATGTGCTGCGGCAAGGACGGGTTGCCATCGCCAATGCCCCTGGCACCGGCGTCGCCGACGACAAGTTGATCTACGCCCACGTGCCGGCAATGATCCGCTACTACCTCGATGAGGAGCCGACCATCGAGAACGTTCCCACCTATATCTGTGCTCGGGCCGGCGACCGGCACTACGTGCTCGAACACCTCGAGCACCTGGTGGTGAAGTCGGTGGCGGAAGCCGGTGGCTACGGAATGCTGATCGGTTCGCAGGCAAGCCGATCCGAACTTGCTGACTTCGACACGAAGATCCGTGCGAATCCCCGCAATTTCATCGCGCAGCCCACGCTGCAGCTCTCCACCGTGCCATCCCTCAGTGACGGTGAGCTCTACCCCTGTCACGTGGATCTGCGCCCCTACGTGCTGCGCGGTTCCAACAACTGGGTGAGCCCAGGAGGCCTGACCCGGGTGGCCCTCAAACGCGGCTCACTGGTGGTGAATTCGTCCCAGGGGGGCGGCTGCAAGGACACTTGGATCGTCGACGACGAACGGATGGCGGCGCCACAGCCCCAGGAGGCTGTGCCTTGTTGAGTCGCGTTGCAGATTCGCTGTATTGGATCAACCGCTATCTGGAACGTGCCGAAAACATCTCGCGTTTTCTGGAGGTGAGCGAAGCAATGGCGCTGGACTGTCCTCCGGGCAGCGCCGAACCGTGGCTGCCGTTGGTGGAGGTGACAGGTGATCGCTCCCACTTTGATACGGCCTACCCCAATGCCACGCCCAAACAGGTGGTGCGCTTCCTGCTGATGGACCGCAGCAATCCCAACAGCATCGTGAGCTGCATTGCGATGGCCCGGGAGAACGCACGGCAGATCAGGGATGTGATCACCACGGAAATGTGGGAGCAGATCAATGATCTGCACTGGAGCCTTCAAGACGACGAAGACATCTGGCGGGAACCGGTGCAGGAGCAACTGCGGATCATCCGCCGCGGCTGCCAACTCGTTTACGGGATCACCGACACCACACTGAGCCGCGATCTGAGCTGGCTGTTCAGCCAGCTGGGACGTCTGATCGAACGCGCTGACAAAACATCCCGCATCCTCGACGTCAAATACTTCCTGCTGCTGCCGTCCACCGAGGAGGTCGGCGGGGTGCTGGATGAACTGCAGTGGATCACCCTGCTGCGCACAGCGGGGGCTTATCAGATGTACCGCCAGAGCGTCCAACAAGCGATCAGCCCCGCATCGGTGGCCCGCTTTTTGCTACTTGATCCATTCTTTCCGCGGTCGGTGCGGTACTGCCTTCAGGGCATCAGCGACACCTTGCAACAGATCGAGCAGCACCCGAGCCAAGACACGCCAGATGACCTCGACTGCTTACGCGGACAGCTCCTGGCCCGCTGGAGCTACGTGAGGATCGACAACCTGATCGAATCCGGTCTGCATGAAGCCATTGACAGGCTTCAACAAGACCTCAACCAACTCCACAAACTGCTCCAGACCCGCTACTTCACCAGCGCCGACCTCCGTTCCACTCCCACCGATCCCGCATGCGCGCTCTCATCGTTCACCGCCTGACGTATCGGTATGACGCCCCGGTGAATCTGGGGGAGCATCGCCTGTGTCTGCGGCCCCGGGGGCAGGGGTTCCAGACCCTGCTGGACCATCACCTCTACGTGCTGCCGGAACCGGAACAACGTCGGGAACTGGTGGCCGCCAGCGGCGACGAAATCCAACGGCTCCGCTTTCTCGGCAGCACCGATGAACTAATCTTTGAGGCCCGCAGTCTGGTGGAGACCCGGTCGGCACCACCGCTGAAAAGCTGCTTCAACGGACTCGAACCTCCACTGCCCTACCCGCAAGGGCAACTCAACAGCGATCTGCAGGGCGCCCTAAAGGGCTGGTTGCCGAATGGCCAGCACGAACCCGCAGCCATTGACCTCACCCAGGAAGCCCTGATGGGCAGCAACCTGCAGACCCTGGCCTTTCTGTGGCAACTCATTGAACTGATTCAAGAGCGGGTGAAATACACCCAACGCCATATGGGGCCGGCCTGGCCAGCGGGCCGAACCCTGCGCGAGCGGATCGGCTCTTGCCGAGATCTGGCCATGCTGATGGTGGCCTGCTGCCGCGTGGTGGGGCTTCCGGCCCGATTCGTGAGCGGCTATCAACTGCAGCAACCTCCCCCGGAGGAGTACGACCTCCATGCCTGGGCGGAGGTCTACCTACCTGGAGCGGGCTGGCGAGGCTTTGACCCCAGTGCCGGCAAGGAGGTCAACGATCGCTATGTGGTGCTGGCCACCTCCTCTAAACCGGAACTCACCGCGGCCGTGAGCGGCAGCTTCAGCGGTCCCCCAGGAACAGCGAGTGAGCTGAACTGGCAGATTCAGATCAACGAAGAAGCCTCCGAACCGGAGAACTCACAACGCAACCTGGTTCAGGCCGCCTGAAGCAGAGGTTCCACCCCATGCAACTGGGGCTTCAGAGCAGAGATATGGGTTGCCGCCATCAAGGCCGGGATCTCGGCGCTGTTGTAGACGCGAAATTCCCGCACAAGAGAGACGCCTTCCTGACGAACCGCCTGGTTGAGAACAACGGAACCATCAGGATCAGAGATTGAGCGGTGGAAGGTGCCGGGAGGAATGCGGAGGATGTCACCACCGCTCTCAAGCCGAACGATGTGAAAAGGCTGGTCCCAGGCCAGGTTCACTAAGAAGAAGGTTCTGCCGCCACTGGCCGCAAGCAGGTTGTCTTCCTGATGGGGATGCAGATAGAACTGCCATGCTCCGCTCTCAGGGTCGTTGGGAGGCGAAACCGCCGGGCCGCTGTGAATCACCAGGTCGCGCGCATTTGAAGTGTCAACGGTGACATCGAAAAAACGAACCGATGGGGTGTCGCGGAAGCGCTCGTAGGCCAGCAGTTCAAACATGTGGATGGATCCTTCTGGATCCTTCAGCTGCCCCGTTGTACAGGGGGCATCACGCAAAAACGGTGACGATCACGACGGTTCAGCCCCCCAGATAGGCCATCTCTGCATGAGTGGAGGCACCGGCCGCTGGATCACGCTCCTCGCTGTAGCGGTCTTGGCGCCGTTGCCAGAGATGGCGCATGGCCTGCTCGAGGCAAGGCTCGGACGCGAGCGCAGGCTTGAGATCCTTGCCATCAGCGGAAAACAAACAGGTGAACGCCTGTCCATCGGCGGTGACACGCAACCGGTTGCAATCCCCGCAGAACGGCTCACTGATGGAGGCGATCACACCGATGAATCCGGCGCCATCGCGGTAGCTCCAACGCCGGGCCGTTCCACCTCTCGGGCGACCCAGAGGTTCAAGGGGCCAACGGGCGTGAATGCGCTCCACCATCTCCGCCGCCGGCAGCACCTGGTCCAGCGTCCACTGGTTGCGGTTGCCCACATCCATGTACTCGATCAAACGCAGCTCCATCCCCTGCTGCCGCGCCAAGCCGGCCAAGGGCAGCAGTTGATCGTCATTTATGCCCCGTTGGATGACGGCATTGAATTTGAGCTCACCGCATGAAGGGTCAAAACCAGCGGCGCGGGCCGCCGCGATTCCGTCCTGCACCTGGCGCACCAGGCGGTCTCCAGCGACGGCGCCACCCTGGAGCCCAGCCATGCGCGCTGCTGCATCCCCTACCGCTGCATCCAGGCTGATGGTGATGCGATCCAGTCCTGCGGCACGCAATGCGCAAGCCATCCGTTCCGACAACAGCACCCCGTTGCTGGTCAGCGCCACGGTCTGAAGACCAGCCATCGGATCCGAACGATCCCGCCGGGCCTGCGCCACTGACTCCAGCAAAGGCAACAAGCGCCGGCTCAGCAACGGCTCTCCACCGGTGAGCCGCAGCGTTTGTGCCCCGAGGCGCGCGGCCACACGAATGACGCGCAATTGCTGCTCAAGCGTGAGCAGGCCAAGGGGCTCCTCCACATCCGGACAGCAGTACGGACAGGCGAGATTGCAACGCGCCGTAAGCGACAGCCTCAGCACCCCGATGGGCCGGTTGAGGCGATCTGCAAGCGGCAAAGGGTTGCTCATCCCTCCAACGCTGCCAGATCTGCAGCGCAGTTGGCATTCATCAGAGCTTCTGCAGGCAAGCGCACCATCTGATGGGGAACGCGGATCAACCAGTCCATCCAGCGCAACTCTCCGCGTTGCAGTTGCTGATCAAGGCAGGAGCGGAAGGGAGAGCCTGAGGGGATGACCGCCAGCAACGGCTGCAGCCGCTGCCCGTCATGGGCCACCGCTGCTTGCTCAGGCGCATGATTCCAGGCAGCGATCAGCTGCTGGACAACGGCGGTCCGCAATCGGGGCATGTCCACCGGCAGCACCAATAAGGCCTCCCCGGGCCGAGACGGCAACACCCTGGCCAACGCCTGCAGAGGGCCTTTCCAGGGAGGGGGCTCAAGCACCACGGAACAACCAGGCTGGTGGGCCAGAAGCTCTGCGTGCTTGGAATGACGACTCAACACTTGCACCGGATAGCCGAGGGGCAAGAGCTGATCGACAAGAGCCGTGAGCCAGACACCACCGGAGGGATGCGGCAACAGCGCCTTGTCACGTCCCATGCGACGGCTGCTTCCTCCACTGAGCAAACAAACCCGCAAGCCTTGGTTCATATCGGCGACCAACAATCTGCACCAGCGAAGCCCAACAATCCAACAAAATTGCAACCGCTACCAATTCATTGCGAAACAAGAGGGCCTAACCCGGTCAATCAACCTTCTTGATGTTTCGCTTGCAACACAAAAATAGGAATTGGTAACCAATCTGACCAAACAAGTGGGCGACGAATTGATTTACTGCGTTAGTTAAACGGATTCATTTTTCGACCGTTTTGCCATCCCCGGGCACCCTTCGTTTTGAAGCCCGAGGTTCCTTCTCCTCTCCTCAATGCTTGGCGACCTTTGGTCGTTCCAGGGCAGGTACCGAACCCTTCACCTGACCTGGATCGCCTTCTTCCTGACCTTCGTGGTCTGGTTCAACCTGGCCCCTCTGGCCACCACCGTGAAAGCGGACCTTGGTCTGACTGTTGGTCAGATCCGCACAGTGGCCATCTGCAACGTGGCCCTCACCATTCCTGCGCGCGTGCTGATCGGCATGCTGCTGGACAAGTTCGGACCCCGGATCACTTACTCCTCGATCCTCGTCTTCTCGGCGATTCCCTGCCTGCTGTTTGCCTCCGCTCAGGACTTCAACCAGTTGGTGGTGGCCCGTCTGCTGCTCTCCATCGTCGGCGCCGGCTTCGTGATCGGCATCCGCATGGTGGCCGAGTGGTTCCCGCCCAAGGAAATCGGCCTAGCTGAAGGCATCTACGGCGGCTGGGGCAACTTCGGTTCCGCCTTCTCTGCGCTCACGATGGTGGCCCTCGCTGGCTTCCTCTCCTTCTCCGGTGGCTTCGAACTGCCCACCGGCGCTGTTCTGAACTGGCGCGGTGCCATCGCTTTGACAGGCATCGTCTCAGCCGTCTACGGCTGCTTCTACTTTTTCAACGTCACCGACACCCCCCCCCGGCAAGACGTATCAGCGCCCTGCAAAGACTGCAGGTCTAGAAGTCACCTCCATGCGCGACTTCTGGGGTCTGCTGGGCATGAACGTGCCCTTTGCAGCCATCCTCTGCGTGCTCTGCTGGCGCCTCAGCAAGGTGGGCTTCCTCACCCCAAGCACCTATCCCCTGGCCCTCGGCGCCGTAGTCCTCTGGTTTGCCTTCCAAACCTGGGGAATTATTCGCACCAACAGCGACCTGATCCTCGGTAATAAGGTCTATCCCAAGGAAGATCGCTACGAGTTCCGCCAGGTGGCGATCCTCGAGCTCACATACATCGTGAACTTCGGCTCTGAACTGGCCGTGGTTTCGATGCTGCCCACCTTCTTTGAAACCACCTTCGATCTACCGAAGGCCACCGCCGGAATCCTGGCCTCCTGCTTCGCTTTCGTGAACCTGGTGGCACGCCCTGCCGGTGGTTTGATCTCCGACAGCGTCGGCAGCCGAAAGAACACCATGGGCTTCCTCACCGCCGGCCTCGGCTTGGGTTACCTCGTGATGAGCATGATCAAGCCAGGCACCTTTACCGGCACCACCGGCATTGCCGTTGCCGTGGTGATCACCATGCTCGCCTCGTTCTTCGTGCAGTCCGGTGAAGGTGCCACCTTCGCGCTGGTGCCCCTTGTCAAACGTCGCGTGACCGGTCAGGTGGCCGGCCTGGTGGGTGCCTACGGCAACGTTGGTGCCGTGACCTACCTGACTATCTTCAGCCTCCTGCCGATGTGGATGGGCGGCGGCGGCGAACCCACCCCCGAGGTGATCGCAGCTTCAAATAGTGCCTTCTTCCAGATCCTGGGCGTGGCTGGTCTGATCGTGGCCTTCTTCTGCTTCTTCTTCCTGAAGGAGCCCAAGGGGTCCTTTGCAGACCTGCACGAAGGCGAAACTGCCTGATCCATATCCAACCGCAGCATCAAGACGCTGCATGACGACCCGGAGCTTCGGCTCCGGGTTTTGTTCTTTTTTTGATTCCTACATGGCGAACTCACCCCGCAGCGTGCGCAGCCAGTGCCCCTACTGCGGAGTGGGCTGTGGCCTGGAGCTTTTGCCTCCTGCCGTGAAGGGTGAGGCCGTGAAGCGGGATGCTGAGGGCAACCCGATGTGGACCGCCCGCGGCGACCGCGAGCACCCCTCCAGCCTTGGCCAGGTCTGCATCAAAGGCGCCACCGTCGGGGAAACCCTGGCCCCAGGCCGCCTGCGCCAACCCCTGTTCCGTAAAACCCTCGAGGACGACTTCGCTCCGATCAGCTGGAACGACGCCCTCGACAAAATCACCGGGCAGATCGAGGCGAGCGTGGTTCGGCGCGGCAATGCCGATGCCATTGCCATGTACGGCTCCGGTCAGTTCCACACCGAGGATTACTACCTGGCCCAGAAACTGCTTAAAGGCGCCCTGGGCACCAACAATTTCGACGCCAACTCACGGCTGTGCATGAGCTCAGCAGTAGCGGGCTACACCCGCAGTCTGGGTTCCGATGGTCCCCCCTGCAGCTACGAGGACCTCGACCACTGCACAGTGGCGTTTCTGATCGGCACCAACACCGCCGAGTGCCATCCGGTGCTGTTCCAGCGGCTGCTGAAGCGAAAACGCAAAAACCCCAGCAGCATCAAGATCGTGGTGGTGGATCCACGACGCACCGACACCGCCAAGGCGGCAGACATCCACTTGCCGATTGCACCGGGAAGCGACCTGGCCCTGCTGCACGGCATTGCCCACCTGGTGCTGCGCGAAAACGGCCAGGACCCGGCCTTCATCGACGACCACACCGAGAATTACGACGCCTTTTTTGACGTCGCCGCCCGCTGGACCCCCAGGCGGGTGGCCCGGTTCTGCAACATCCCCGAAAAACGCCTGCGGGAGGTCGCAGCGCTGTTCCACCGGCGCGAGAAGGTGCTCAGCCTCTGGTCGATGGGGGTGAACCAACGCCGTGAAGGAACGGCCGTGGTGCAAGGGTTGATCAATCTGCATCTGCTCACCGGCCAGATCGGCAAGCAAGGAGCGGGCCCGTTTTCCCTCACAGGCCAACCCAACGCCATGGGCGGACGCGAGGCCGGAGGCCTGGCCCACCTGCTGCCGGGCTACCGCCTGGTGGCCAACGCCGAACACCGCGCCGAAGTGGAACAGGCCTGGCAACTGCCTGCAGGACGAATCAACGCCAAGCCCGGATTGGCGGCCTGGCAGCAGATCGAAGCCATGGAACAGGGGGCGCTGGATCTGTGGTGGGTGGCCGCCACCAACCCCCTGGTGAGCCTCCCGGATCTCGACCGGGTGAAGTCAGCCATGCAGAAGTGCCCGCTGGTGGTGGTGAGCGAGGCCTACGCCGACTCGGAAACATCCCACTACGCCCACCTGATTTTGCCCGCAGCCCAGTGGAGCGAGAAGGCCGGCGCCATGACCAATTCCGAACGGCGGGTCACTTACTGCCCGGCCTACCGACGCCGCTTCGGCGAGAGCCGCCCGGACTGGGAGGTGTTTGCCGAGGTAGGCCGCCGCCTGGGCTACACCGAACAGTTCAACTTCGATTCAACAGCAGAGGTTTACGCCGAATTCACCCAACTGACCCGAGGGCGCCTCTGTGACGTCAGTGGCCTGAGCCATGGGCTGCTTGAACAGGACGGTCCACAGCAATGGCCGTTCCCCCATGGCAGCCAACCCACCACAGCAGCGAAACGCCTCTACGAAGACCATCAGTTCCCCACCTCCAGCAAGCGCGCTCGCTTCAGCACCGATCAACCCCTCGGGCTGGCGGAGCCCCCCTGCGAGACCTACCCCCTGGTACTGACGGTGGGCCGCTATCTGGGGCAATGGCACACCATGACCCGCACAGGGAAAGTGGGACGGCTGATGAAACAGCATCCCGAACCGCTGCTGGAGATTCACCCCGGTGATGCTCAGGATCTAAAACTGCGTAACGGCGAACTGGCAGCGATCAGCTCGCGACGCGGTCACCTCACCGCCACCGTGAAGGTCACCGATCGCATTCGGCGTGGATCGGTCTTTCTGCCAATGCACTGGGGATTCACCCAAAAGAAGGCCTGCGAGGCCAACACCCTGATGCACGACGAGGCCTGCCCGGTGTCGAAGCAGCCGGAACTCAAGGCCTGCGCGGTGATCGTGGCTCCGGCCGTCTCGGTGCTGAAGCCCGTTGAGCAGCAGAAAGGCAAGCTGGAAGCCCTGCGCCGACTGCTCACACCAGCACTTCGCTGAAGGCTGCCTCAAGGTTGTGGTGATCGTGCCCCGGCCGGGCCAACTTGCACAACGCAAAGCGATCCAGCTCACTGAGCTGAGCCCATTGCTCCAGGGTCAGCAACACACCTCGCGCCGTGGCCGCCTCCCGCACCGCAGCGGGCAGCTCGGCCATTTGTTGCCAGGGGGCGCCGCTGACCGGTGGAAGATCCTTGGCCATGCCATCGGCCATGGTGCTCGTGCAATCGCGGAGGTGTTGTCGAAGCTGCTCGAGGGCGTCGACCCCATCCGACCAATCCACCAGGGTTTGACGTTGCTCCTTGGAGAGTTGCAACCAGTGATTAAGCTTTAACTTCACCCCACAGAGATCAAGTTTCCGACGCACACACAGCGGTATGCAGCGCCAGTTGCCGATGAAATCCTGCTCAAAGGAAAAGCAATGGCAGGCGGAATCGCAACGGCTGGACATCAACCAAAGTCTTGATTGGTGTCAATGATGACAACAGAAGACCGCGGAAACAGAGATGTTTACCTTGATACAATTCTCGGCCCGTGCGCTTCGCCCTCTCCCTCGGAATGTTGCTGGGAATGTCCCACGGATGGGTCACGGCTGAAGCACTCCAGCAACAGCCCATGCAAGTCATTGATCCTTCAATAACTGTTAATTCCGCTACACAATTCAGCCTATTCAGTAGTCGATCACACCAATTCTTTCCATACTGAAGCTCTGTTCTGAGAGTTTCTGCCGTGAGTAGCAGCATCTCGTCCACTTCCGGCCGCAGCTCCATCACCCTGGTAGCTGGCTTCCTGGGTGCGTTCATCGTTGGCTCCCTCGCTGTTCAATTGGTGCGCAGCCAGACAGCCTCCGTCCAAGCCGGCACGGCTGCCGTGGAACCCGTGATCGCCGGGTCCGCTGCTCTCTGGGCTCCTCTGGCCAAAGCGGACATCTCCAGTGCGAGTGTGAATGCTCAACCGGCTGCTGCCATCAAACCTGCAGTGGAACCCGTGGTCGGCTCCGAGGCCACGCTGTGGGCTCCCTTCGGCGAACGCTGATCTGAAGGCCCAGATCGCACAGCCCACCAGCCGGCCCGCATAGGGTGCCGGCATGGGGATCCAGCGCCGTCACTTCCTCCAAACAACGGGCGGTCTGGCCTTGGCCGCCCTGATGCAAGCGCAGCCCGTTGAGGCTGCAGAGGAAGGGTTCTGCATCCCGGATGATCCACTCCAGGCCCTGATGGCAGGGAACCGCCGGTTTTCAGAGGCTTGGCGCAGGGCCGATCAAAACAACTGGGCCACACAGCAAGCGGGCAATCCGGACCCACGCTGCTTTAACTCCCCTCGAGCTTTGGCCAACAGCCAGCATCCCTGGGCGACTTTGCTCACCTGCTCTGATTCACGGGTGTCGCCGAGCTGGGTGTTCGACACCACCCCTGGCGACCTGTTCGTGATCCGCAACGCCGGCAACAGCGCATTTGACGAAGCGATCGCGTCAGTGGAGTACGGCGTCAGCGTTCTCAAGACGCCGCTAGTGATGGTGATGGGACACAGCGGCTGCGGAGCCGTCGCGGCTGCGATGGACGCCAACCCGCTCACCCCTTCGCTGGACCGGCTAATCCAACCCATCCAGGAGAGCATCAACGGCAGCAGCGATCTGGCGGAGGCCGTCAGGCGCAATGCCCTCGCCACCGCCTCCACGCTGATCCAACGCAGTGCAGTCTTGGCCAAAGCCAAAACCAGCGATGCCCTGAAACTGGTGGTGGGTGTTTTCGAACTCACCAACGGTGTCGTGACCTTGATCGAATGACGCAAAACCTGAGTCATCTGAACCCGCAAGGCGAGGTTCACATGGTGGATGTGGGAGACCGTCCCGCCACCAACCGCCAAGCCCATGCCCGTGGGGCCATTCGCATGGAGGCCACAACCCTCACCCTGATCAAACGGGGCGAGACACCGAAAGGAGATCTTCTCGCCGTCGCCCGGGTGGCTGCCATCCAGGCAGCCAAACGCACCTGGGAACTGATTCCCCTGTGCCACCCCCTACCTCTCAGTGGCATGGATGTGACGATCGAAACCGACGAATCCCTGCCTGGCCTCGTCGTCCACTGCCGTTGTCGCACCACAGGCCAAACCGGGGTGGAAATGGAAGCAATGACAGCCGTTTCCGTGGGGCTGCTGACCCTTTACGACATGCTCAAGGCAGTCGATCCAGCCATGACGATCGACGCCATCCAACTTCAGTTCAAAGAAGGGGGGCGAAATGGTGTCTGGAAACGCTGAGCCCTACGGACGCGAAGGGCTGCCCCTGGAGGAAGCACGTCGACGGGTTCTAGCGGCGATCCAACCGATCACGGCGACCAGCACAGTGCCCCTGCAGAAGGCCCTCGGCCGCGTGAGCGCAGCGGCGGTGCAAGCCACCGCAGCCGTTCCCGGGTTCCGGGCTTCGATCATGGACGGCTACGCCCTGGGGCAGAGCCACCAGCCCAAGCTCGGAGAGACCTGGCAGCTGAAGGGACGCTCCGCCGCCGGCCAACCCTTCAACGGGACCCTCGTGAACGGCGATGCGATTCGAATCCTCACCGGGGCTCCACTGCCGGATGGTGCCGGCTGGGTGCTGCCCCAGGAGCTGATCACCGTGGAGGGCACCACCCTCCAGCTGGCGAAAGACGCGTCGGATCGTCCCTGGATTCGTCCCGAGGATGAAGAATGCCGGCCAGGAGAGCTGCTGCTGGCCGCTGGACAGCGCCTGGGTGCCGCCGATCTCGCACGCCTCGCCGGCTGCGGCCTTGCTGAACTAACCGTGGTGCCGCAACCCCGCATCGGACTGTTGATCAGCGGGGACGAGCTGGTGCCACCAGGAACAGCGCGGCCACCTGGTGCCATCTGGGAGAGCAACGGCACGCTTCTCGAGACGATGCTCCGCTCCCTCGGACAATCGGTGAGTCAGCGAAGGGTGGTCGCTGATCAGCCCAAGGCCCTGCGCCAGAGCCTGCGGGAGCTTGCAAACGACTGCGACGTGGTGGTGAGCACCGGCGGTGTCTCCGCCGGAGACACCGATTGGATCCGACCGCTGGTGGCGGAGCTTGGTGCCGCGGACTTCTGGAAACTGTTCCTGCGCCCGGGTCGCCCCTTCGCCTTCGGCAGCATCGGTGATGGCGTGCCGTTTTTCGGACTACCGGGCAATCCCGTTGCGGCAGCGATCACCGCCCTTCAACTGCTCTGGCCAGCCTTACAAGTCCTGGAGGGCCAGAGCCAACCGGAACTGTTCCCCCGGGTGATGGTGGAACTCGCCGAGCCTTTAAGCCGCCGACCGGGACGGCCGGAACTGGCCCGAGCCCGCCTCGACACCAACGCCGCAGGAGCGCTGCTGGCCAGGGTGGATGGCTCGCAGGCCTCCTCCCGAATCGGCTCCCTGCAACGGGCCGATCTGCTGTTGGAACTACCGGCGGAGGCCGGCTCGTTGCAAAGCGGTACGCGCCTCTGGGCCCAGGTGATCCGTCAGCGGATTTTTTAAGTCGCAGCAGGCCGAAAGCATCGGCGCTCCCAGGCCAAGAGCTGGCCCGATGCATCGAAATGGATGCTGACCTGCTGAAACAGCGCAGCGCCGAGACGCCCACCGATCTCCAGGCTGAAGGGCTGTTCCGGAATCTCGCTGGGCGCGGAGAACACCAAGCCGTCGGGCATCACGGCTGAGCAGTCGTTGTGCAGCAGCTGGCTTAGATCGAACACCAGCGAAGAGGCCTCCTCGGCCTGGCCATTCACCCCCGCTTGCGGCCTGAGCATCTGCCGATCACCGCTCCATCCCTGCACCGGCGCCAACAGGGCCTCAGGTGTCCCACATGTGGGACGGTCGGGTTCGGGATCAGGACTCTTCAGGCAACGGAAACCCACCGCCCCAACGCGCTGCAAACGCCAACGGCCATCGAACGGTTCCCAGAGCAGCACCAGCATCGAGCGAGAACGTCCGCAGAACAGGTTGATCTCATGGCCGAAGCGGGAACGATCGGGATCGAGCCCCAGGCTGGACTGACCTCCCGCCCCAGGAAACTGCCAACAAACTCCTCCAGCGTTGTAAGTGGCTCGGCTGATGGGATAGGTGGCCTGGCCACCGGGGGCAAAGGCCAGACCCGAGCCATCCCACACCCCATGGTCGTCGTTGGAAAAGGAAATTACGTATGTGGTGGGGTCGATCCGACGGGACGGACGCTGCAGATCCAGCCGATCTGCGCCATCCCGCTCAAACCAGTGGCCACAGCCCTGCCAATGGCCCGCGAAATTTCGACGGTTGAGGGTCCATTGATCAGTCATGTCGATGACGGAATGGAGGGATCGATCTCCTTAGGGTCGCCCCAACAACCAGCCCCCCATGGACCTGACGATCGTTGGCTGCGGCTATGTGGGGCTGACCCTGGCGGAGCGGCTGCAACCAAGACGACCAAAGCTGACGCTGAAGCTGACCACCACCAGCAGCGAACGGCTGGAGCAACTCAGCCCACTTGCAGATCAAGTGGAGGTGTGCGACGCCACCGATCCCACCCAGTTGTTGAGCGCCCTGCGGAAGAGCAGCAGCGCCGTGTTCTGCCTCGGTCCCAAGGGAGATCGTCAGGTGGATGCCAACGGCTACCGCCACACCTTCGTCGACAGCTTCCGCTGCCTGAAGACGCTGTTGCCACAACTGACGGATCTACGACAGATTGTCTATACGAGCAGTTGCTCGGTGTACGGCGATGCCCAGGGGGGCTGGGTGGATGAGCAAACGCCACCCAAGCCAAGCCGCGGCCATGGCGATGTTCTGCTGGAAAGCGAGCAACTGCTCAGCGACATCGGCGACCGGCGGGTGTGCATCCTGCGCCTCGGAGCGTTGTATGGCCCTGGCCGCGATCTCGATCGACGCCTGCGCGGGCTCGCCGGGCTGGAACGCCCTGGCAGCGGAGCTGCCTACAGCAACTGGCTGCATGTAGCGGATGCCGCCGGCGCCCTGGAAGCAGCTCTCAGTGCTGAATGGGACGGCGTGGTGAATGTGGTGAACGACGAACCGATTCGGCTGCGGGATCTGGTGGGGCGCAGCCTGCGGCGCCAGGGTCTGGCCACCGTGCGTTGGCTTGGGCAAGAGGAACCGGGTGCAGGGGGCCGACGGATTCGCAACACCCGGCTCAAACAGTTGGGCTACCAACTGCAGCACCCGAGCCTTGATCAGAGCGGGGTGTTCGCCGCCAGCCAAGTGCCCTGACCAGCGCACCACTCCCGCTTCCAAAACGGGGACTGGTGCTTGAGTTGCTCCAACAGCGCGGCCGAGCAACGCTGCGCCGCCCCACGACGATCGGCCTGCACCGCCACCAGCACGATTGGTTCACCGGGGGCAAGCATCCCTACCCGATGCAGCACCAAAATCGGTCCCACCCGGTGCTCCTGCTGCAGACTCTGTGCCATGGCCGTGAGCTGACGTTCGCAAAGGCCGGGGAAGTGCTCCAACTCCAGCGCATCCAGAGGCCGGCCATCCATCGTGGTGGGACGCACCCGACCAATGAAGATCGCCGCAGCCGCGGCATCCCCACTCCAGAGCGCAAGCCGCTGCCATGGATCAAAGGGATCCGAGCACACCTCCACACGACAACCGGGCACGCTTCAGCCCCCAGTAAAGGGTGGAAGAAAGGCCAGCTCGTCACCGGCCTGCAACGGCTGATTGGCACCAACCAACTCCTGGTTAACCGCAACGCTGATGCCCTCGAGCGGGCCAAGATCCAACTTGTTCCAGACCTCACGGGCCGTCGAGACGCCTGGCGTGAACGGAAGGGAACGCTCAGCCCAACCGGCGCGTTCTCGCAGGGAAGCGAACAGCAGCACCTTCAGCACCGCGTCCATGGCAGCTGAATCGGTTCTAGCGTCCGAAAGCTCCACCGCTGTGCCATGGGCTTGTCCATCGCCCTGCTCACCATCTCCGACACACGCACCCTGTCAGACGACAGCAGCGGAGATCAGCTGCTGCGAAGCCTTGAAGCCGCCGACCATTGGCTTTACGAGCGTCAACTCTGCCCGGATGATCGCTATCAAATCCGCCGTGAACTGAGCCGCTGGATCGCCGATCCCGCGGTTGATGTGGTGATCACCAGCGGCGGCACCGGTCTCACCGGCCGCGATGGAACCCCCGAAGCGGTGGCACCGCTGCTGGACAAAACAATTGAAGGATTCGGAGAACTGTTCCGCGTAATCTCCTTTGAGAGCATCGGCACCAGCACCCTGCAAAGCCGCAGCCTTGCCGGCGTAGCCAACGGCACTTTTGTGTTTGTGCTCCCAGGGTCTCTTGATGCGGTGACCACAGCTTGGGACCGACTCATCCGCGCTCAGCTCGATGTCGACACCCGACCTTGCAACTTGGCCCAACTCCGGGCTCGCTTGAGGGAATAGAGCGGGATTGTCAGAACGGAATCGGCATCGTGACCGCTGCCGGTGTTGGCATGCAAGCTTCAACCTGCTGATCAATCACCTCACCCACCACCACGATTGAGGGTGACTTGAAGGCTTGCGCACGGCATTGATCGGCAACGTCCACCAAGGTGGCTTTGAGGCAGCGTTGCCCCGCCACCGTGCCCTGCTGGATCACCGCCACAGGGGTTGTCGGGACCAAACCGCCCGCCATCAGTTCCTCCGCGATCCGGGGCAGGTTGTGCAGCCCCATGTAGATCACCAATCCGTCACTGGCGGCGGCCAAGGCGCGCCAATCCACAGAAGGACGTCGCTTGTCGATTTCCTCGTGACCGGTAACGAAGGTCACCGATGACCCCGCCCGACGGTGGGTGACGGGAATTCCGGCGTAGGCAGGGGCGGCAATGCCAGCGGTGACACCAGGCACCACCTGAACAGGGATGTTCCTCTCCGTCAGGTAAGCCGCTTCTTCCCCTCCACGACCAAACAGAAAGGGATCTCCTCCCTTCAAGCGCACCACCGTGCTGTGCTTTTGGGCCATTTCAACAAGCACAGCATTGGTGCTTGGTTGTGGCACCGAATGATGTCCGCGACGTTTGCCGACAAAACGGCGTTCGCAGGCTGCCGGAACAAGATCCAGCACTTCCTCGGGCACCAGCGAGTCGTACACCAGCGCATCGCACTCGCTCAGCAGCCGATGCGCCTTCAGCGTGAGCAACTCGGGATCGCCGGGACCGGCTCCCACCAGATAAACGGTTCCAGTTTGGTCAGAGGTGGTCACGGCAGAGAAACAAGCAAATCGATCAGGGCCTGGCGGGTGGGGGGATGCTCCAGCAGAGGAGGCAATCCACCAAGTTCGCTCAACGCTTCTGTCATGCGGTTCGGGGCGAGGGTCAACGGGAGTGGCCGGGTGCGGGGATGGCGCTGCTGTAACTCGGGCCAGGCATCAAAGGGAACCAACGGCAAGGCCAGGCGAGACGCCAGCATCGCGAGGAAGCGATCCGCTACCCCCGGTCGAAGGGGATGGTGCACCAGCACGGCATCACGGCGTTCAGAAACCGGAAGTGCTGAGAGCACAGCGTTCCACCAGGTGACCCAAGAGCCCAGAAAGGGCAGCAAAGTCACACTGTCCCCGGCTCCACGAAGCCTGTCGCGAATCGCCGGCACATCAATTCGGGCGTGCGCTCCAGGCAGCAACAGCAATGGAACAATCCAAGAGGATCCGGGAAGAGCCGACATGGGCTGTTCAGCCGTCAGCACCTCCAGCTGAACGGGCGCCGATCGCAACTGGGCCAGGAGATCCGGCAGGGAGGCCAAACACTCTGGAACAACGCCGCCAGTGCGGCCATGCACCACCAGATGCAGCCCATGCCGTGCTTCATCTGAAGCGTCATTCCGTAGCAACGGCCACGGATCGATGACCATGCCTGCTGGTGTCATCAGATTGTTGTGAACGTTGGATGAGTCATGGCGCCCCGCCGTCGTTTTGATCGTGCCCCATTGGACAGCCGCTCTTACCGGGAGCCGCTGGACGGACGCATAGAGCGGTACAACGGGTACGACGTCCGAGACGACGGATACAGCAAGGGTTACGAACCCAGGGACGCCCGTTTCGAGCGCCACGGCCAAAACAGAATCAACTCTGGTCGCTCTTCTACGCCATCTGAACTGGACCGGGACTTCGCTGCCATGAAGCGTGTTTTGCAAATGATCCGTGCTGGGGCGGTGCGAATGGTTGGCGAAATTGGACGCCAATACTGAGCCGAGAGCAAATTGCCTTTTACGGCCCCGCGGAACCAGCGGACGTAGCCATTGTTACAAATTTGCGGGACTGAAACCTCTGAAAAAGTCAACTTCAAAAATGTTCTCTTTGTTACAACCAAGGCTTCTGTCACGGTGTTTATTCAGGAGAGACAACGCTCCACTTCTTTATGAAGCGTTGCTGGTCAACGGGCCATCACGATTGATTCGCGCCAATTTTTTGAGGAATTAATCCACCTACGTCTCCATCGAATCATGACCATCAGCTCAGTCTCAAGGCCTTATCTCGACGGCAAAAAGCTCAACAAAATTGAGCAGAACAAAGCAGCTAAAGATGGCCTCTTGGTCGGCAGCGAGATCGAAAAATTCGCAGAACTCGGATGGGAACAGGTAGATGAAACCGACCTCCAGTTGCGGTTGAAGTGGTACGGGATGTTCTGGCGTCCGAAAACGCCAGGAAAATTCATGCTCCGACTGCGTGTTCCCAATGGTGCCTTAACTGCAGATCAGCTACGTGTCATCGGTTCAATTGTTGAACGTTATGGAGAGAATGGTAGTTGTGATATCACCACGCGTCAGAATTTACAGCTCAGAGGAGTGCTCTTAGACGACCTGCCTGAAATTCTCAAGCGGCTGAAGGAAGCTGGTTTAAGCACAATTCAATCTGGTTTCGACAATCCACGTAACGTGACCGGAAATCCTATTGCAGGTATAGATCCATACGAAATCGTTGACACTCGTCCCTACACACAAGAACTGCAAAACCACCTCACCAATAACAGTGAGGGGAATCCAGAGTATTCGAATCTTCCACGCAAGTGGAACACCGCTGTCGCCGGAGCCAAGGACAACTTCCTGCTCCACAACGACATCGTCTTCCACCCAGTAGAACGCGATGGGGTTATGGGGTTTGGAGTATGGATTGGTGGTGTTCTTTCATCCCAGATTAATGCTTATGCCATCCCACTGAATGCCTGGGTGAAACCCGAGGAAATCTGCAAAATGACTGACGCCGTTATCCGTCTCTGGCGAGACAATGGCGAAAGGGACAAACGGCCCAAGGGTCGCTTCCGTTTTTATTTAGATCAGGTTGGCATGGATGAGTTCCGGAAAAAAGTCGAAGGTTTATTCGGGCCGCTTGTCTCAGATCCAGGTTCAGTTTTCGACTCCAGTCCACGCTCCCATTACGGAATTCACCCGCAAAAGCAGGAGGGGTTTTCCTATGCGGGTCTTCACGTACCAGTCGGGCGTCTTAAGGCCTCAGATCTTCAAGATTTAGCAACAGCTAGTCTTAATTACGGAAATGGTGAAGTACGTCTTACAGAAGAACAGAACGCAATAATAGTCGGCATAAGTAATGATAAAATTGAATCTTTTAAGTCAGATACGTTACTTAAACGTTTTCCAATCGAGCCGAAAAACGTTTCAGCTGGCACCGTTTCTTGCACCGGAAATACATATTGCGGCTTTGCTCTCACTAACACCAAAGACACTGCACAAATGATTGCAGAAAAACTAGATGCTGAGCTTAATCTTCCAAAGCACGTGAAAATCCAATGGACTGGCTGTCCAAATAACTGTGGACAAGCAGATATGGGATCAATTGGATTAACTGGGACAAAAGCTAAAAACAGTGAAGGAGTGATGGGCGAAGGCTACACGATGACTCTAGGAGGCTCCCAAGGACAGAATCCAAAACTCGGAGAAATCCATCAAAAAGCAATTCCCGCAGGTGAAATCGAGGATGCTCTTAAAGCGGTGTTGATCGAAAAGTTTGGGGCCACCCCCAAGGCCTGACCACACCTAAAGCCGTGACGCTTCCTTTTGAAGTCACGGCTCTATCGCAACGACCACCTCCTTTCATAGAGATTGCCTATGACAACGATGTACCCACCTCGATGTGTATATCGTCTCTGCGAAAGTGGTCGCGACGAAGCCGCGATCCTCTCCGGCATTACTTCTAACCTCTTCACCTGACTGAACACCTGATCAACCGCTCAACGGTTGAAAACCACAACTTGTAAACCTTCACTCTTACCTGATGGACTACGTCCTTCCTAACGAGCTTGTCGACAGCATGATTGGTGCTGGCGCCAAAAAATCAACACTCAGCCCCAAACAACTGCTACTCCGTGGCTTTTACTCAGGATCAATCCTGGGTCTCGCTGTGATCCTTGCCCTTACCTGTGGCATTCTTACTAAACTCCCCTTTGTCGGTTCACTTTTATTCCCCTTCGGCTTCGCCAGCATCGTGCTGTTCGGCATGGAACTGGTTACGGGTAACTTCGCGCTTCTCCCAATGGCGTGTTGGGCTGGAAAAACCTCCTGGAAAGCAACATTCGTAAATTGGGGTTGGGTATGGCTTGGTAACTGGGCTGGCACAGCTGCAGTCGCGTTGTTCATGGCGCTAAGTCTTACAAGCGGCACCATGGATGCCGCTGCTGACAACATCGGCCCCCCAATCTGGGATCTTGTTGCGCAGAAAATTGTTGCACTTAACCAGATCAATGTTGAGAAGAAGTACGAAGCACTTGGAGGATTGGGCTTCTTCCTTGCTTTCCTTCGCGGCGTTCTTGCCAATTGGCTGGTCTGCCTTGGGGTCACGATGGCGTCTGTAAGTAAAAGCGTCCCAGGGAAAATTATTGGTTGCTGGCTCCCGATCGTGGCATTCCAATCGATGGGTATGGAGCACATCGTTGTGAATCAGTTCCTGCACACCGCCGGCCCAATTCTTGGATCCGGAGTGTCGATGGGCAAGGTGTTTTTCTGGAATTTCCTGCCTGTGACCATCGGTAACATCGTGGGTGGAATGGTGTTCATCGGTGGAATGCTTTACGGTTCCCATAAAACATCCACAACGTGACCGTGTGCTCTACCACAAGTAAGGTAAAAAGCCGGAGCGAGAAATCGCGACCGAGCTATATGTTCAGTGAACTTCCATGAGTCTTGACGAAGTTGTTCTTTGGGAACAGCTCGCTAAATCAAGACGGGCTCCGCTTGAGCCCGCTTGGCTGGGGGAGGTTTACTCCCCCAGCCTTTCTATTGATTTGCGGAAAGCCCTCTGCGAAAAACTAGGTATGCATGCCGAGCTGGGCTGGCCCATCATTCTTGAACTCGTTTCCACCCATGGGGTTCAACCTGATTTGGTGATGGCATCAGGACTGTGTCATCAAAATGAAGCTCGCGATTGGCTTCTAAATCTACTGAGTCAACCATGTGAAAACGAATCGATCAATTTGGCTGTAGTCCAAGCCCTCGGCTGTTGGGGAGCTGAAGTGCCCATTTCAGTGGTGATCAATTGCTTGCAGCATCCAGGCCAGCTATATCGACTAGCTGGTCTTCAACTGCTGAGCTTCCGGTCGCATTGCCTCGAAGACGATGAACTTTTACAGTTGTGTCATCACCTTCTGAATGATTTTCGTGATCTGGTGGTTGTCGAAACCATCCGTGTCTTGCAACGCCGCGATGGAGTTGTAATCAGTGAGGCTCTTGCAGATCTGTGCCAAAACGGGTCAACCGCGGTTGCCGAGGCCGCATTGCGTGCACTTGGATGTATTGCAACAACTGCAAGTCAGCGTTGTCTTCTAGAACTAAGTCAAAACCTTGATGACGAAAACCGTCGACTGCTTGCCAGCAAACAACTCAGTCAACAGTTTCGACAATAAAAAAGCCCAGCACATAAGCTGAGCTTAGCTGATTCAGAGCAAATGACGACTCACCACTTTTTGTAAGGTAAAAACTTCCCGCACATTGTAATTTTAACACGATCACCTTTTGGATCTTCTACTTTATCAACGTCGAGGGTAAAGTCGATGGCACTCATAATACCGTCGCCAAACTTCTCTTGGATAACATCCTTCATCGGCATTCCGTAAACTTCCATGATTTCGTAGAAACGATAAATCAACGGGTCGGTAGGTATAACAGGATCTAAACTTCCCTTGGTAGGGTATTCCTGAAGAGCCTCTGTGGTAGTCGAATCGAGAGATAAAAGCTCAGCAAGTTTTTCAGCTTCTTCTTTCGAAGCCGTTGCCTGTCCATAAAACAGAGAAGCAATCCAGACTTCATCAAGCCCCATCGCAGCTTCCAAGTCAGCAAAAGTCATGCTTTTGGCTTTCTTAGCAGCCATTAAGGTGGAGGTAACACTCATAGTGAATTGAACAATTGTTTGAAGCCGCCGTAACAGTATTCCAATAGGGAATGTCTAAGCGACACCAAAACTGTTACTCAGACGCAGGATTAATAATGCAGCATCAACTACAAAATTCGAACTCCGTTTCGAGGCAAGGAGCGTATTAAACAGGCAGGCTCTAAAATTGAAATTTTTCCAAAGATAGATGAATTTGAACAAACTCCTCTTGTAATTGACAAATTTGCAGCAAGCTCAATTTTTCTTTCCACAACCACAAATTCCAACTATCGCTAGAGCGGATCTACCACTTTGGTGGACCACATCACCTATAGTGTCCTAAGCATGACATGCTGACAGTACTGCGATACAGAGCACTGAACTCTTTGCAACAACCGCTACCTCTATTTGGTCAGTTGCTCCTGAAGACTGATTTGTGTTTCAATCTGGAACCTTGAAGAGCGCAGTTCTCTCCGGCCGCGACCGCTTCAAGCAGCACTTGCGCAAGGTAGGTAGCGGGGAACACACCAGCAAGGGCATGAGTCGCGAGGAGGCGGCTGATGCCATGGAGCTGATGCTGCAGGGCGAAGCTACGCCAGCTCAGATTGGCGCCTTTCTGATTGCCCATCGCATCCGGCGGCCAGAACCTCAAGAACTGACGGGGATGCTCGACACCTACCGAGCCCAAGGCCCGGTGCTGCAATCCACAGCCGGCAGTCGAGCACCGCTGTGTTTCGGTATGCCCTATGACGGGCGAACGCGCACAGCACCGATTTACCCTCTCACCACGCTGGTGCTGCTGGCTAGTGGCCAGCCGGTGGTTTTGCAGGGCGGTGACCGGATGCCGATCAAGTACGGCGTCACCGCTGTTGATCTGTTCCGCCTTCTCAATCTCGACCTCACAGGCCTGCCGATCAGTACCGTTGCAGACGGGTTCCAGGAAAACGGCTTCGCCCTGATCCATCAACCGGATCACTTCCCCATCGCGGAAACATTGATCGGTTACCGCGAAGAACTGGGCAAACGTCCCCCGGTTGCCAGCCTGGAACTGCTCTGGACCCCCCATCAAGGCGACCACCTTCTCGTGAGTGGCTTTGTGCACCCCCCAACAGAAGCCCGCGCCTGGGAAGCCCTGAGGCAAGGCGGCGAAACCGATGTCCTCACCGTGAAGGGGTTGGAAGGGGGAACCGACCTGCCCATCGGCCGAGCCTGCATCACGGCACGGGTGCGGAACGGTGAGGCGCAGCGACTGATCCTGCATCCGCGTGACCATGGCTGTCACGACGCCGACGTGGAATGGGCTGACGACAACACCTGGGCCGATCAGGCACTGGACGCCCTTCAGAACAAAGGCCCTCTCTGCGACGCCCTGCGCTGGAACGCCGGCGCCTATCTGTGGTTCTCCGGCTGCAGTAAATCCCTGGAGCAAGGCATTCAACGGGCAGCGTCCGCTTTGGAGACAGGCCTGGCCCAAACCATGCTCGATCAACTCTGCTCTTGGCGAAGCAGCTTGACCATCCGATAGCGCTCGAACGGAACGCCTCCAATCAGGATCATCTCCGGCACCTCCACCAACCAGCCATGGCGCTCTAGCAGCGGTCGGCTGAACTGGCTGGCCTCCGTCCGCAGGTTCCGGACGCCGGACTCCAGCGCATCCGCTTCAATCCGGTGCAGAAGGGCACTGCCATGCCCCCTCCTCGAAGCACAACCACGGCAGTAGAGCAGCGAAAGACGGTCTTCGGGATGGCGGATCGCAAACGCTGAACCATCGATGGTCAGCCATCCCGAGCCCTCCCGAAAACTTGCATCGAGCACGCCGGGCAACCAGGCCAAGGCAGCCCAGGCCCTGACTTGTTCGTCGGTATAGAGAAGGGGAGCCTGTGATTCGATCGCGTCGGCATAGATCTCCCGCAAAAGCGGTTGATCATCCGGAGCAATCGGACGCAAAGCCATGGCAGCCGCCTGTGGGAATGTGAGTCTCTCCTGCGTGGCAGCAAGCTTGCAGCGTCCTCAGATTCCCACACTGCTCAGCGCGTTTCTCACGCTGCTCAACGACAGGCTCAGCGAAAGCATCGTTTTTCCGCTGTTGCCCTTTCTGCTTGCCCAGTTCGCCCCAGACGGACGAACCCTGGGTCTGTTAGCGGGAAGCTATGCCCTCGCGCAGTTCCTGGTCACCCCGTTGATCGGAGCACTCAGTGATCGTTACGGACGCCGCCCTGTGATCAGCATCTGCGTTGCAGGGTCCGTCGTGGGACTCGGCCTGTTTGCGGTGACGGTTTCACTGCCTTGGCCCAGCCAAAGCCTCCTGCCCCTGCTGCTGCTATTCGCAGCGCGGATCATTGATGGCATCAGTGGCGGTACGGCGGCGACGGCCAGCGCCGTGCTGGCCGACATCACACCTCCCGAGAAGCGGGCCCGTGCCTTCGGGTTGATCGGCGTAGCCTTTGGCTTGGGTTTCATCCTTGGGCCCTTCGTTGGCGGACAACTGGCCAGGGTTGCAGTGTCACTTCCTGTTTGGGTAGCTACAGGGTTCGCTGCACTCAACCTCTTGGTTGTGCTGAATCTGCTGCCGGAAACCCACCATCAGGACTCCCGCAAAAGCCTTCCCAGAACACGCGACCTGAATCCGTTTGCACGACTAAGCCAAGTGCTGATGAACCCCAGCGTGGGGCGACTATGCGGAGCCTTTTTCCTGTTCTTCCTGGCCTTCAACGGCTTCACAGCCATCCTGGTGCTCTATTTCAAACAGCGCTTCGGATGGGGCCCTGAGCTCGCTACTACTGCGTTCCTGGTGGTGGGTATCGTCGCCACCGTGGTCCAGGGAGGTCTCATCGGTCCCCTGGTGAAACGGTTTGGTGAATGGCGTCTGACCTTGCTGGGCTTGGGACTGGTGATCATTGGATGCCTGCTGATCCCCAGCGTCGGCGCATCCGATCGGGCCGGCGCCATCTTCACCGCCGTCGGGATCTTGGCACTGGGCACCGGCTTGGTCACACCAAGCCTGCGCAGCTTGGTGTCGCGGCGCCTGGATCGGGAAGGGCAAGGCAGCGCCCTCGGCAGCCTTCAGGCCCTGCAGAGTTTGGGCAGTTTTCTCGGCCCCCCCTTGGCGGGATTGAGCTACGACCTGCTTGGGCCGGTGAGCCCCTTTGCGGCAGCTGCAACCGTGCTGGTGATCGTGATCGGCCTCGTTGCTGGCAGCCCTCTGCCAGACATCTCAGACACACAACCAAACGAGTCCTGATTGCTACGTTTCAACTAACGACACGAACGCCGAGCCGTTCCGCCCATGTGCGCAGCAGCCCTCTCCCCGGAGCACTACATCAACCGGGAGCTGAGCTGGATCGCCTTCAACGAGAGGGTGCTGGCCCAAGCCCTTGATCCGCGCACACCCCTGCTCGATCAAGCCAAGTTCAGCTCTATCTTCAGCAACAACCTCGACGAATTCTTCATGGTTCGCGTGGCGTCACTGAAGTCTCAGGTAGAGGCAGGCGTTAGCAAACCTAGTGAGGACGGGAAGTCACCCGTAGAGCAACTGCTGGCAATCCGAAAGCAACTGATTCCCCTTCTGCATCAGCAACAGTTGCATTTCCGCCAGCACCTGAAGCCAAAGCTGCTCGAACATAAGGTTGAGCTACTCGATTACAAACAGCTGAACGACAACCAACGCCACTGGGTTGACAACACTTTCCAGACGTCGGTGTTTCCAGTGCTGACGCCACTGGCTGTGGACCCAGCCCATCCGTTCCCCTTCGTCAGCAACCTGAGCCTGAACATCGCGGCCGTGGTTGTTGATCCGGAAACAGGACAACGACAATTCGCACGGGTCAAAGTTCCACAGAAAAATCTTCCGCGCTTCATCGCCATTCCCTCAGATCTGAGCGGCATGGACAACAAACCACTACACACCGCCATCGCGCTCGAGCAGGTAATCGCCTTCAACCTCAACGTGCTGTTCCCCGGCATGACGATCAAGGGGCACTACTTCTTCCGCGTGACACGGGATGCGGATCTGGAACTGAGGGACCTGGAAGCCGATGACTTGATGCTGGCCCTGGAACAGGGGCTGCGAAAACGACGGATGGGCGGAGAAGTGGTGCGCCTCGAAGTGCCCAATGAGATGCCCGAGGACGTAGTGGCGATGCTGATGACCGGCCTGGGCGTGGAAGAAGGAGACGTCTATGTGGTCGATGGCCCCCTAGGCCTTGACGACCTCTTTGGCCTGACGGGCCTACCGCTGCCGAAACTCAAAAGCCGAACCCACGGAGGCCAGACACCGACGTTGCTTGCACGCAGTCAGCAACACCTTGTGGAAGAGGGAGCGATCAAGGCGGATGAATTCGAATCGATCTTCTCGGTGATTCGCCGTCAGGACATCCTCTTGCACCATCCCTACGAGCTCTTCTCGACAACCGTCGAAGAATTCATCAATCAGGCAGCGGACGATCCCCAGGTGATGGGCATCAAGATGACGCTCTACCGCACCTCCAAAGACTCCCCGATCATCGCTGCACTGATCCGCGCCGCAGAAAACGGCAAGCAGGTGATGGCGCTGGTGGAATTGAAAGCGCGATTTGACGAGGACAACAACATCCAATGGGCCCGGCACCTGGAGCAGTCCGGGGTTCATGTTGTCTACGGAGTTCTGGGGCTGAAAACC
>QCSL01000031.1 GCA_003209165.1 Synechococcus sp. AG-670-B23
TGATGGAGAAGCCGCTCATGATGAAAGTGGCTATTCCATTGCACTGTCGAACGATGGAAACACTGTTGCCATCGGTGCACGCCTTAATGATGGAAATGGAACCAATTCAGGCCAAACAAGAATTTACAGCTGGAGTGGCAACACCTGGAGCCAACTTGGCAGCGATATTGATGGCGAAGCCTCGGATGATGAAAGTGGCTTTTCTGTTTCACTATCGGATGACGGCACGACGGTTGCAATTGGAGCCCGTCAAAACGACGGCAATGGAACCAATTCAGGCCATGTACGCGTTTTTGATCTAAGCGCGACCAGTAGCAATCCAGACATCAGTGCAATCACCACAATTAGTGATCAGAACAGTGGCTTCAACACACTTGATTTTGCTGCTGGAGTCAACACTCACACCATAGCCGGCATCACCTATGCATTAGCTGCCTCTCACGATGACAATGGAGTTCAAATTATCAATATCAATGATCCAGCCAATCCCGTAGCCACAGCGAGCATCACTGATGGAGCTGGTGGCTTTGACGAGCTCCAATACCCAACTGACATCACAACCATACAAATCAGAGGTGTTCACTATGCGTTAGCGGTTGGACATGAGGACAACGGCATACAAATTATCAATATCAATGACCCGAGCAATCCGACAGCAACAGCAAGTCTTACCGATGGCGTAGGTGGCTTTAACACCCTTGGTGGTGCAACAGGAATTGCTACAGCCTTTGTTAATGAAAATATCTACGCACTTGTCGCCTCTCAAAACGATCATGGTGTTCAAATCATTGACATCACTGACCCGGCTAATCCCATAGGCACAGCGAGTGTCACTGATGGAATCAACGATTTTAATGAACTCAAAGGAGCACGTCACATCACAATCATTGGCATCGATGGCTCCACTTATGCCCTAGTTGCTTCCTACCAAGATGATGGTGTTCAAATTATTGACATTAGCGACCCAAGCAATCCAATAGCGGTCTCAAATATCACTGATGGCATCAATGGATTCGACGAACTAAGCGATGCGTGGGAAGTCACAACGACAACTTTAGGAAGCAATACCTTTGCACTGGTAACGTCAAAAATAGATGACGGCATACAAGTCATCAATATCAATGACCCCACTTCACCAACACCAGCCGGAAGCCTGACAGATGATGCCAATGGATTCATCAAACTCAATGGTGCTTGGGGAATCACAACCACGAATATTGGCGAAAAAATCTATGCATTAGCAACAGGTAGTGTCGACGATGGTGTTCAGATTATTCGGCTAGAGGCTCCGGATCTCATCGCACCCACCATTGCTGTCACCGATGACGATGCCGACAACTCCCTAAGCGCTGGCGACACATCAACACTCACCTTCGCCCTCTCAGAGGCCTCCACCGATTTCGTTGAGTCCGATGTCACCGTTTCCGGTGGATCCCTCTCCAACTGGACCGCTGTCTCCAGCAGCATTTACACCGCCACCTTCACTCCAGCCACCAACAGCACAACTGATGGAGTGATCTCAGTTGCCAGTTCGAAATTTTCCGATGCAGCCGGTAATACCAACAGCGACGGCTCCGATGCCAACAACTCTGTCACCTTCAGCGTCGATACCACCTCGCCTTCTCCTTCCCCAACTCCAGACCCTTCTCCATCTCCTGTTCCTTCCCCAACTCCAGACCCTTCTCGATCACCTGTTCCTTCTCCTGACAGTGACGGTGATGGCGTCAGCACAGCCACAGAAGATGCATTAGCGACGCTCGCGATTTCCCAAGGAGTTAGTGGGGATGTTGGAGACATCAACAACGACGGCAAAAAGGATTCCGAACAGAGCGCTCTTACAACCTTCGCCTGGAGGAGTGTTGCTGACTTCAAAAAAGGAAGCACAGGCACACTGACAGATCATGAAGCCGTGGTCAGCATCTGCGCGCTATCAATAAACAACCAAGCTGATGATCAAAACCTTCAACTCGAAAACATTCAAATCCTTAATTTTCATGACAGCACTACCTTTGGAAGTAATGCAGCCAACAACGCTTCAATCAATCGACAAACAGGGGAAAAAACCATCCGACTGGCATCAGGCAAAATTCATACAACCACCTGGGACTCCCTTTTCTTTGATCTGAAACCAAAAGAGACCACCGCAAGCCTCACGGACGTTGACCCACAGCGCCCAGGCACACAAGCACTCATCTACATCGATACGCGAGCAACAAACCTCAAACAAAGCGAAGCCAACAGTTTCATCAAGTTCGTTTCACAAGCATCCATCAAACAGGCCGAAAGCAATGGACAATCACTCGAAGACCTGGATGGCAATCGCATCGAGAGGGAAGGCTGGTACGACTTCACACAACGACGCGATACCGACAACAAACTGACTAGCGATGGCGCCAATCTGATCTTCAATCGTCATGGACTTCTGCAAGGAATCAAGCTCACGCTGACCGACAATTTCTTCGGGGATAACAACCCAGCCGCGATGAGAATTTCAGACCCTGGAGCACTCACATTTCAAGAAAAGGGAATACCGATCCCATCCCAGTCCATACCTTTTCCTCCAGGGCAAAATACATCTGAACAAATCAGACCAAGCCAATATATTGAACCGAGCGCAGTCAAGCTAACAGAGACGGATTACGATCCCAAAAAAGGCATGATTGCTTCTAATGGCATTTTTAATATCAGCAAACGATATAGCCGCTCAAACTACAACAGCCTGATCGATAGCTACGGGGAATCAGGAAGTAGCCCAAAAATCCTTTACAATAACGCAGAAGCATTAGCGATTGAGGCGGAAGAAGGGGGTGTCAAAATCATTGATCTTAACCAATATCCTCACAACAAAGTAGCCAATACACTTGCTACAAAACCTCAACAAAATATTGGCGTCGTACTTACAAAGCGGCCCAGCAGCGCCGCAACGGTCGAGGTCAGCATATCCGAAAACACAGACTTAAAAGTCTTGAATCCAACAATGACATTTACACCTGAAAACTGGAATATACCTCAGGAAATAAGGCTTAAAGGGTGCACATCTTCAGATACCTCATTAACTTTTAGAGCCAAAGCCAACGCGCAAGGTGGATTCAAGGGAACCGAACAAGACGAATTGACCATGCTCATAAATCAACCTAGAAATTGCAGTCTTGAAGCCAAAGGCTCCTTGGTAAACCTGAAACTCGAGCCAAGGCTGAGCAATTCATTCAGCGAATCAAGCCTCATTGAATTCCAATCACCATTTTTTATGATTCTTAGGGCATTCCTTCAGCCTTTTTTCTTCGCCCTTGGCATGGCGAATGCACTACACAACATCATTTCACCTCAACAGCAAAAACAAGAGATTAGTCCACAAATCTTGCGCACTTACAACACTGAAAATAAATTTTCTCAAAACACTTTCATCGACGCCGATCCTTTGACAACCGTTTCCATGCCAATCCTTGACAAAGAAGCCTCAGCAAACAATGGGATCACCGAGACCATTCTCCTGGGTACTGACCCAGTGACTTCTTACTGAAAGGAAACGTCTTTGAAGCTTTGGATGCCGAGCAAACGAGCCTTAGAAATCCTGCCGTGCCGATAATGAAGCCATGAGCTTCAGCGCCACCCCCACCGAATCCTTCGACGTGATCGTGGTCGGCGGTGGCCATGCCGGTTGTGAAGCAGCCATCACGGCCGCCCGGCTGGGCCTGAACACCGCCCTCTTCAGTCTTAATCTCGATCGGATCGCCTGGCAGCCCTGCAACCCAGCCGTCGGCGGCCCCGCCAAAAGCCAGCTTGTCCATGAAGTGGATGCCCTCGGTGGCGTGATAGGTCGTCTGGCCGATGCCACCGCCATCCAGAAGCGCATCCTCAACGCCAGCCGCGGCCCAGCGGTTTGGGCCCTGCGCGCCCAAACCGACAAGCGCCTGTATTCCCGCCAGATGCTGCAGCTAGTGCAGCACACCCCCAACCTCGCCCTGCGCGAAGCGATGGTGACCGGCCTGGAAACCACCGGCGAAGGCGATCAGCAACGCATCAGCGGCATCCGCACCTACTTCGGCAGCATCTACAGGGCTGATGCAGTGATCCTCACCGCCGGCACCTTCCTTGGGGGCCGCATCTGGGTGGGGCATCAATCGATGGCCGCCGGCCGCGCTGGTGAACAGGCAGCCGAAGGGCTCACTGAAGCGCTGCAGCAACTTGGCTTCCAGACCGACCGACTCAAGACCGGAACTCCCGCCCGTGTGGACCGCCGCAGCATCGCCCTCGATCGGCTGGAGGAGCAGCCCAGCGATGCGGCCGATCGCTTCTTCTCCTTTGATCCAACTGCCTGGGTGAGTGGCGAACAGATGAACTGCCACATCACCCGCACCACCGCCGAAACCCATCAGCTAGTTCGCGACAACCTGCACCTCACGGCCATCTACGGCGGTGTGATCGACAGCAAAGGCCCGCGCTACTGCCCCTCGATCGAAGACAAGATCGTGCGCTTCGCGGACAAGGACAGCCACCAGATCTTCCTTGAGCCGGAGGGGCGCGACACCCCAGAAATCTATGTGCAGGGCTTCTCCACCGGCCTGCCGGAACCGATCCAGCTGCAACTGCTGCGCAGCCTACCGGGCTTGGAGCAAGCCGTGATGCTGCGGCCGGCGTACTCGGTTGATTACGACTACCTGCCCGCCACCCAGCTCAAGCCATCCCTGGAAACCAAGCGCGTGCGCGGCCTGTTCAGCGCTGGCCAGCTGAATGGCACCACGGGCTATGAGGAAGCCGCGGCGCAGGGCTTGGTGGCCGGCGTCAACGCCGCCCGGCTGATCGGCGGCCAGGAGCCGGTGCACTTCCCCCGCGAGGGCAGCTACATCGGCACGATGATCGACGATCTGGTAAGCAAAGACCTGCGCGAGCCCTACCGGGTGCTAACCAGCCGCAGCGAATACCGCCTAATCCTACGGGGTGACAACGCCGACCGCCGGCTGACGCCATTGGGCCGTGAGCTTGGCCTGATCGACGATCGCCGCTGGCAGCTGTTCGAAGACAAGTACCAGGCGATGGAGGGCGAAAAAAAGCGGCTCGAAACCGTGCGGCTGAAGGTGAGCGATCCGGTGGCCCCGGCGGTGGAAAAGGAAACCGGTGCAGCCATCAAAGGCTCGATAACCCTGGCCGACCTGCTGCGCAGGCCCGGCATGCACGCCGCAGATCTGGTGCGCCACGGCCTGGCCGATGCCGATCTGCCCCTGCCGGTGCGCGAGGGAGTGGAGATCGACATCAAGTACAGCGGCTATCTGCAACGGCAGCAGCAGCAGATCGATCAGGTGAAACGCCAAAGCCAGCGCAAGCTGCCTGCCGACCTGAACTACGCCGGCATCGGCACCCTCTCCAACGAAGCCCGCGAAAAGCTGACGGCAATTCAACCCAGCACCCTGGGGCAAGCCAGCCGCATCCCCGGCGTCAGCAAAGCCGACATCACGGCCCTTCTGATGTGGCTGGAACTGCAGCAAAGGGACAGCCAACCCCTCGCCGCGACCGCAGAAGCTCGATAGCGTTAGCTTCCTGAAACATCGGCAGTGTCAGCCAGGGTTCCCACTTCACGTGCTTACTGGAACCTGCGAGCCGAGCAGGTGATGGACCAAGTGTTTGACCGTGAGACTTTCACCGCCCCAAGCCAGCCTCACCTGGTGCCGGTGGATGTCGATGTGCATGAACCAACAACCAAGCCAACCGAGCGCCACTCCTCCTCCGCCTGGCTACTGCTGATCAGTGGCATCGCGGTTGCCGGGGTGATCTGCAGCGCATGGCTGGTGACCAGCCTGCAGCGCTCCCGCCTGGAGCTGGAACGGCAGCAAAACGCCGCCCTGATCGAGCGGCTGCGCGAGCAAGTCGCGGCCCAGGAAGCCCGCGCAGAAGAGATGGCATCGCCCGTGGACGCGTCCGTGGCGATCCAGAGCCTGGAACCGCTGACCCTGCCGATCCAACAGCCCTTGACGGTCGAATCCCTGGACAGCGATCAGGGGTTAGCGCCGATGGAACCCGCCCCGCAACTCACCGGTGTTGTGAAGGGCCCCAGTGGCAGCAGTTCCGCCATTTTTCAACTTGGGCAGGGTTCGGTGTCCGCCGGTATTGGTGAAGCGATCGGCAGCAGCGGCTGGGTTCTCACCTACGTCACCGATAGCGGTGCTGTGATCAGCCGCAACGGCCAAAGCCAAACCCTCTCGGTGGGAGGACTCTTCTGAACCCCACCCCGCGTCTTCACCCATCACCGCACCATCTCTGGCAGGCTCCCACCGACGCCGTGCTCTCAGCGGAGGGACCGCGTCAACTGCCCGGCCCCTGGCGGCTGATGCTTCTGGGCGATGGCAGCCCGACCCGCCACCTTCGTCTGCTCACTGGTTCGCCCGTTGCCGTGGATCTGATCGCCATGGAGGCCGACCAAACCGACCACCCAGGGGCACCTGAGGAGGTGAGAGAATTGATGGAACCCCTGCTGCGCCGCCAGGTGTGGCTGACCTGCGGCGGCACCCCACTGGCATGGGCCGAGAGCTGGTGGAACCAAGCCGAAGCGGATTGGCACCTGCGGGACCGCAACCAGCCGATCTGGAAAAGCCTCACCGAAGGGCGTTCCGAGCTGTTCCGCGAGGTGGATGGCTTAGCGCTGGTGGAGGGGAACTGGCTGGACCAGACCTTTAGCCATCGCGGCCCCTATTGGAGCCGTCACTACCGCTTCTTCCGCCAGGGCAAGGCGCTCACCGTGATCCGCGAAGTGTTCAGCCCGCAACTCGAAACCTGGCTCGGGCCCACGCTGCGCCAAGAGTTTCAACAAAATTCATGAACAAAGCTGGGGGTTTGTTGGGATTTGCTCTTGACAACTTGCCATTACTTGTGCAGTCAGGAAGATGTGAGCACTTCGGTTCACCGTGTCATGGCTGCCACCACCTCCTGGCTCAGCCTCACCGACCTCGGTCGGATCTACGGAATTTCGGCCATTCACTGCGGCAAGACCCTCGAGCAACAAGGCTGGCGTGACCGTCACGGTCGCCCCACCCAAAGTGCCCTCGACGCCAATGCCGCCATTAAGACAGGCCCCCATGGCCAGGGCAGAAGTGTGCTCTGGAACCGCTCGGTCTGCAGCCAGCTGCTGGAGCAACTGGGCTATGAGCCCATGAGCCGCAGCCTCCAAGTAGAGCAGTGGACCCAACTGCTAGAAGCCCTCCAGGTGGGATCTCCGTCAATTACAGCCACAGCCGACCAGATGGCGGAAGAGATGCCCGGAGAGCTGCTCGACGATGTGAACCACCAGCTCGAAGCACGGGGCTGCCGCTACAGGGTCAGCCCACGCTCTTTTCACGCCAGCCGTTAATCGGCCCGGCGGCGGCTGGAGCGCGGCAAGGCCCGGCGGGAGCCGGCGGGATTCGGAGCAGCTTCGGGTTGCGGACGGGCTGCCCGCTGAGCTGAACGGGACCAGCGCTGTACCCGGAAGCTCTCATCCTCCGGCCAGTCGCCCTGATCTGCATTGAACTCCTGAGGCACAGGCGGCGTTGATGGTGGCACTGGAACCTGAGAAGAGGCTTCGCGGCGACCCCGGCGTGAAATGGCATCGAGCGGGCGACGGGCAGAAGGAATGGAACGCGCCGGCTCTAGGCGGCTGCGAGCAGGCTCTTGCCAGGGCTCCTGCCAGTCGTCCTCCTCTTCAAGCAGCCACTCGACTTTTTCGCCAACCCAGCGACCCACCGAATCGAGATCCAAACCGGAGCGCCGCCCTCCGGGCCGTTGACCTGGTCGCCGACCGGACACTCCATCAACGAGCTGACGTCCGGTTTCCAAGAATTGGTCGAGACGACGATCCCGCTGATCACGAAACCGGTCCAACCGATCGAAGCGCTCCTCCATCCCCTGACGTTACCGACGGCGGCGACGCAACCACTGTTCCCGCTGCAATCCCAGCAACACAATCACCACACCGCCGCACTCCAAAGACAGCCAGAACACCTCCATCTAGCCCTCCGCATCCACATAACTGAGCACACAACTGACATCCCAGCGGCCGTGAAAGTGCTCAACGCAACAGGCACGGCAGGCGGCATTGCGCGTTCGTCTGCGGCAGGGGGTGCGACGACCGCAACGGGAACAGACCGCCAGCCAGCGGGGAGGCCGGGGCGGCACCGGATAGCTGTGGCGGATGCTCACCTGAAACCTGTTCTGTGCCGCGTTGATAGCGGCCATCCGGGCACGGAACAGCGGCCCATGGCTTTCGCGGCGGCGCTGCACCAAATCAACCCAGGCGTGGATCATTTCGTGGCAAAGCGTGCTTTCCGTGGCGCTCTGCGGTAGTGGCTCCAACACTGGACGCGACAGCACGATCTCGCTGCCGCGACCCTCACCCACCCCGGGGCCACGTCGGTAAAACCCCGCCGTACGGCTCATCCGCCCATCGCTCCAGCGCACCGCCGTCAGCGGCTGGGCCCCATCCACCAGAGCACCGCCGAAATGCTCTCGGTTGAGGCTGTGAAACAACGGCAGCAGCGGCTGCAAAGGCACAGAACGGGGGGGGAGGAGATCCGAATCAGTGCCATCCTGCCGTGGTCAGTCAGACTCTGCCCTGCTTTGACAGCTGGTGATGGAACTAGGACTGGTGCGCGACATCGGCAGCAAAGCTCTGCTGGCCGGTGGTCTCACCCTTCTGGGGTACTGGATCTACAACGCCGTCAAGTTGGTGCTCGATGCCCGCGGCATCAACCCCCTGATCAAGCAGTTCTTCACCCAGGTGGCTGCCGGCCGCATAGATGCCGCCTACCTGCTCACCACCAAGGCCTACCGGCAGCACGTGAGCCGCCAGCAATTCATTCGCTTCCTGGCCGGCCTGAAGCTGAACAAGTTTCGCAATCTCAAATCCGGCCGCCCCCGCGTTCAGGAAGGCAACTTGATTCTCACCGTGAAGCTGAAGTCCGAGAGCGATGAAGAGCTACCCCTCGACTTCACCTTCACCAAGGTGGAAGACAACTGGCGCATTGCCCGCATCAATCAGGTCAATGGCTGATCCGCACGAGCGGGCTGCGGAACTGCGGCACCTGCTCAACCGTGCCGGCCACGCTTACTATGTTCTCGATGCTCCGGTAATGGAGGACTCTGTCTACGACCGTCTCTACCGCGAGCTGGTCGAGCTGGAACAAAACCATCAAGGCCTTCAACGGTCCGATAGCCCCACCAAGCGGGTGGGAGATGCTCCCGCGGAGGGATTCACCAGCGTTGAGCACCGCGTGGGCCTGCTCAGCCTCGACAACGCCTTCAACCGCGACGACCTTCAGGCCTGGTATGAGCGGCTGCTCAAGGTGCTGGGCCGCCCCAACGAGTCCCGCCTGCCATTGGTAGGGGAATTAAAAATTGACGGCAATGCCCTGGCCCTGAGCTACCGCAACGGGGTGCTCGAGCGAGCCGCCACCAGGGGCGATGGCAGCCGCGGTGAAGAGATCACCGCCAACGTGCGCACTATCAACTCCATACCACTGTGCCTGCAGGTGGAGAACCCACCGGAATGGGTGGAAGTGAGGGGAGAGGCCTTCATCCCCGATTCCACCTTCGCAGTGATCAATGGCGAACGGAAACAACGGGGCGAAGCTCTGTTCGCCAATCCCCGCAACGCCTGCGCCGGAACCCTGCGCCAACTGGATCCGAAGGTGGTGGCCTCGCGCCGGCTCGACTTCTTTGCATACACCCTGCACTTGCCGGATGACGCCCAACCCCCCAGCCAATGGGCGGCTCTGGAGTGGCTGAACACGGCCGGTTTCCGTGTGAACCCGAACCGGGAGCTCTGTGCCGATCTGACCGCCATCAAGCGCTTCTGCGACCACTGGGAGCAGGGTCGCCATGACCTCCCCTATGCCACCGACGGGGTGGTGGTGAAGCTGAACGACCTACAGCTGCAGGACGAAGCCGGCTTCACCCAGAGGGCACCGCGCTGGGCCATCGCCCTTAAGTACCCCGCCGAAGAAGCCCCTACCCGTCTGCTGCGCGTTGGCGCTCAGGTAGGCCGCACCGGTGCCATCACCCCCGTCGCCGAATTCGAAGCGGTGGCCCTGGCCGGCACCAGCGTGAGCCGTGCAACCCTTCACAACGCCGATCGGATCGCTGAACTGGATCTGCATCTGGGCGACACCATCGTGGTGCGCAAAGCCGGCGAAATCATTCCCGAAGTGGTGCGGGTGCTGCCGGAGCTCAGACCCAGCGACGCCACCCCGGTGCAACTGCCTCAGCACTGCCCCGAATGTGGCTCCAGCCTGGTGCGGGAGGGCGATGAAGCCGCCACCCGATGCGTAAACAACAGCTGCCCAGCGATCCTGCGGGGTGGCCTGCGGCACTGGGTGAGCAAAGGCGCCCTGGATGTGGATGGCTTCGGCAGCAAGTTGATCGAACAACTGGTGGACCGCGGGCTGGTGCGCTCGCTGGCTGATCTCTACCGCCTGGATGCTGCCCTGCTCTCCAGCCTGGATCGGATGGGCGACAAGTCGGCCACGAACCTGGTGGAGGCGCTCGAGGCCTCCAAACAACAGCCCTGGCATCGCCAGCTCTATGGCCTCGGCATCCGCCACATCGGCGAGGTCAACGCCAAAGCGCTCTCGACCGATTTCTTCAGCATCGACAGCCTTGCGACAGCGGCTCTGGAGGCCCCGGAGCAGATCGCCGAACTGCATGGCATCGGCCCGGAAATCAGCGCCAGCCTTGGACAATGGCTGCGCACACCCGCCAACCAACAGCTGCTGCAGGACTTGCGCAGCATCGGTCTCTCCCTGGAAGCGAGTTCCTCCGAGCAGGAGGCCTCAGGCCAAGCCGGAGCCGATGGCGTGCTGCAGAGCAAGACCCTGGTGCTCACGGGCACGCTCCCCCACCTCAGCCGTAGCGAGGCCAAGGCGCTGATCGAAGCGGCAGGCGGCAAGGTGTGCGGCAGCGTCAGCAAGAAAACTGACTACCTGGTGGCAGGCGAAGCCGCCGGCAGCAAACTGACCAAAGCCAAAAGCCTAGGAGTGACGGTGCTCAGCGAAACCGACCTCACCACCATGCTGCAGCCATGAGCCAGTCCACCTCTGTTCTGCATCGCTGGATCAAGACCGACTGCGGACGGGCCAAGTTGGCTGACCTGCAGCAGCACCGCGGCCCGATCGCCAGCGCGCGCCTGGCCTGGTTCGTCCTGATCGCTGCTCTGCGGGACCGGCGTCTTCCCAACCCCGATCAGAGCGACGTTTCCACATCCTGAAGGGCTCGGCGGGCCGCCCGGCTCACCAGCCAGACCACTGCCAGGGTGGCGAGTACCCCCATCACCCGCAGCGCCCAGGTGCCGGCATCGGCCTCACCCGCCAGCACCTCACCGAAACGGGCCACATCTCCGGTCAGCGCGCCCAAGCTGCAAAACAGCACCGTGCCGGGAATGATGCCGATCAAGCCGATGCTGTAGTCGCGCAGGCTCACCTCACTAAGGCCGTAGGCCAGGTTGAGCAGGGAAAAGGGAAAAGCGGGTGAGAGGCGCGTCAGCAACACCAACTTCAGCCCCTCCTTGCTGACAGCCCGCTCCACCGCGTGCAGCTTGGGGAGCTGCTCCAACCTGCCCCGGGCCCAGTCGCGCAGAACCGAACGCCCCAGGAGGAACACCACCACTGCCCCGAGGCAGGCCCCAACGAACACCAGGCCACTGCCGAGCCAGGTGCCGTAGAGCACCCCGGCCAGCATCGAAGCCCAAACCCCCGGCAGCAGCAGAGTCACCCAGATGGCATAGAGGGGTATAAACAGCAGCGCCCCAGCGGGGGAGCGCAGCAGCTCCAACACATCCGGCAGCCAGTGCTGAACCAAGGAGATCAAGCGGAATCACCCACGCATGGCGTGGAGCATTGCACTAACTGGATGCTGAGGTGTAAAAGCGCAGGGCGAAGAGCCAAAAGGCTCGCGCCGCTGCAAAGAACAGAACCGCCAACCCCAAACCAGCCAGCAACATTGGTGCTGCAGCCTCACCAAGCAGCACCTGGGCGGGAACCGTGGTGAGAAACGCCACCGGCAGAACCAGGGTGAACAGCAGGCGCAAGGCCGGCGGATAGGCGTTGAGGGGATAACGGCCAGAGGCCAGCAGGGCCCGCAACACCTCAGTGGCATTCCAGGTTTTGACGAACCAAATGCTGGTGGCGGCAATCAGGAACCAAAGCGAGTAAAGGATCAAGCCACCTGCCAACAGCATCACCAACACGGTGCACAAGGAGGGCAGCGTGAGCACCACACCGGCCTGATGGCTGCCCCAGCCCAAGAGCCCCAGCCCCAGGCCAATCTCCGGCAGCCCCGCCGGCGAAAGCGTGCGCAGCGACAACCAGAACTGACTGTCGATCGGTTTAAGCAGTACGAAATCCAGGGTGCCCTCACGCACATGGGTGACGATCGCCCCAAGGTTCGGGCGCAACCAGGTGGTGGCCATGCCGTCGAACACGGTGTAAAGCCCCTGCACCATCAGGGCCTGGGCCCAGTTCCAGCCTCCCAACGTCTGCTCGGGGCCATAGAACAGCGAGAGCAGAAACAGGCTGCCACTGAGGCTCATCGCTACCGCCAGCAGCTCGATCAACACATTGACTTGATACTCCAGCTGCACCGCCACGGCTGTGCACCAGAAGCGACGCAGAGTTCGCCAGTACCGCCCCATCAGGCCCCCATGGCGCTGTAGCGCCGCACGCCGGCCCGCCAGATCATCAGCACCAGCGGCAACAACAAGGCGATCCAGGCCAGCTGGGCCCCGAATCCCGCCAACAGATCAACCGGCTGGCCCGCCAGCACCCGAGCCGGGAAGTCAATCAAGTACGGGAAGGGCGTCCACTGGGACATGGCCCGCACCGCCGGAGGGAAGGCCGTGAGCGGCGCCAGCAGACCGGAAAGGAACAGGAAGGGAATGAACTGGAGCCGCTCCAGGGCACTGGCCTTCTCACTCCAGAAGCAGAGGGCCGCAATCAGGCTCTGGAACAGGAAGGCAATGGCAAAGGCCATCCAGGTGGCTAGCCAGGCCAGCAGCAAGCCCCCCAACGACGGCAACCAGAAGGCCTGGGGCTGCACCGCAAAAAACAAGGCTGCGATCAGGGCCGCGAAGGGCAGACGGGTGAGCTGCTCACCGAGGTGGGCCGCCACATAACGCCATAGCGGATGGAGCGGTTGCAGCAAATATGGCGAGAGCCGGCCGAGAAGAGCGTCTTCCTCGAAGGCATAGACCACCCACACCACCGAGAACTGACGCACCAGAAAGGCGCTGAGGAAATAGCGATCCAGGGCCACACCATCCAGCCCCAGCCCCGAGCGCGCGTCGCTACCGCTCCAGACGCTGAGCATGATGAACGGGAGCACCCCGGAGAGGGCCCAAAGGGCGATCTCGGCGCGGTACTCGAGCATGTGAGCGTACTGAGAGCCCAGCAGCACCCGGATGATCCGACGGTTCAGCCCGCAGATCCGCATCAAACCCGACCCTGCCGGAACAACCCACCGATCAATTCTTCGATCGGTGGGTCGCTCACATCCAGATCACGCACGGGGAAGCGATCCAGCAGCTGCGCCACGACGGTCGTGAGCTGGTCGCGGGGCACCAGCAGCCGCACGTCACAGCCATCCAGCTGCTCCAAACGCCCCAACCCCGCAAAGGCATCCGGTGCAACGGCTGATTCCAACTCCAGCCGCACCTCCCGCTCCGGCGCCAATTGATCAGCCAGCGCCTCTAGGGGACCGTCGTGGAACAACCGCCCCTGGTGGATCAGCAGCACCCGGGGGCACAGGGCGGTGATGTCTGCCATGTAGTGGCTGGTGAGCAGCACCGTTGCCCCTGTGCGGCGGTTGTACTCGGCCAGAAACTGCCGCACCCGGGCCTGGGCATTCACGTCCAGCCCCAGGGTCGGTTCATCGAGGAACAGCACCTCCGGCTCGTGCAGCAGTGCCGCCAGCAGTTCAGCCTTCATCCGCTGACCCAGGGAAAGCTTGCGCACCGGCCGGGTGAGCTCCTCCCCCAGCTCCAGCAGATCGGCCAGCTCGTTGATCCGCCGCCGGGCCACAGCATCGGAGATGCCGTACACCGCTGCATTCACCCGCAGCGAATCCATCGGCGGCAGGTCCCAGAGCAGCTGCTGCTTCTGCCCCATCACCAAGGTGATCCGGCGCAGAAACTCCGCCTGGCGGCGCTGCGGCCGGTGCCCCGCCACCTGCACCTCCCCAGCGCTGGGGTGGATCAGGCCGCAGAGCATCTTCAAGGTGGTGGTTTTGCCGGCGCCGTTGGCGCCGAGAAAGCCCACCATTTCGCCAGGCTCAATTTTGAAGGAGACGTTCTGCACCGCCGTTACATTGCGGGTGCGGCGCCGAATGAAGTGGCGCAGTGTGCCGGCCAAACCGGGCTGCTTCTCGGCAACCCGGTAGATCTTGCTCAGCCCCTCAACCTGAATCACCGAATCAGCTCAGGTCGGTCAGGCGCTTGCGGGCCAGATCAGCCTGGGCCTGCTTCTCATCCAGGTTCGCCTGGCATTCGGCCACCACCTCCTGCGGTGCCTTTTCGGCGAAGTTGGGATTGCCCAGCCGGCCTGCCAAGCCCTTGATCTCCTTCTCCGCTTTGGCGATGTCTTTCTCCAGGCGGCCCTTGAGCGCAATGAGATCAACGAGGCCTTCGATCGGCAGCAACACCTGCAACTCACCGCTCACTCCCGCCAGAGCCTTGGCCACCGGAGCAAGATCGGCCTCCGCCGGCGCCATCACCGCCACCGACTCCGCCCGCGTCAACGACGTGATGTCAGCCGTGCCCTTGGTCAGCACATCCGCCAACTCGCCGCGGCCGGTAACGAATCGCACCGGCACCGATTGGGAGGGCTTTAGGCCCGCCACCGCGCGCAGGTTGCGCACCACGCGGATGGCGCCGATCAACTCTGCGAAAGATGCTTCCAAGGCATCGTCAAGAGCGCTTTCATCCAGGGCCGGCCAGGGCTGCAGGGCCAGGAAGGTGGTCTCCGGCTCGCCAGTAACGCTGTGCCAAAGCTCCTCGGTGAGATGGGGCATCAGCGGATGAAGCATCAGGTGCATCTGGCTGATCACCTTGGCCAGCACCTGCTTGGCCACCCGCTGATCAGCAAGGGCCTCGGCTGAAGGGTTCTCTCCGGGATTGAGGCGGCGCTTGCTCAGCTCCAAATACCAGTCGCAAACATCGTTCCAGGCGAACTCGTAGAGGCCCTTGGCCGCTTCACCGAGGCCATAGCTGCTGTAGCGCTCGGCCGTCTCCCGGTTCACCCTGGCCAGGCGAGAAAGAATCCAGCGGTCCGCCAACTGCAGGGCAGCGGGGTCGGGGTCACCGAGTTGGGCCGAGGTTTGACCGCCCAGGTTCATCAGCGCGAAGCGGGTGGCGTTCCAAAGCTTGTTGGCGAAGTTGCGCGATGCCTCCACCGTGGCGGAGGTCTCCTTCTTGCGATCGTAGTCCAGGCGGATGTCCTGACCCGCACCAACCACCTCCCGCACCAAGGCGAAGCGCAGGGCATCGGTGCCGTAACGGTCGATCAGCAGCAGCGGATCGATGCCATTGCCGGCGCTCTTGCTCATCTTGCGGTTCTGCTCATCCCGCACGAGACCGTGGATGTAGACGTCCTGGAAGGGCATCTCACCGGTGAAGGCGCCGGCCATCATTGTCATCCGGGCAACCCAGAAAAAGATGATGTCGAAGCCCGTCACCAGGGTGCTGGTGGGGTACCAGCGCTGCAGGTCAGCGCTGCCTGTATCTGGCCAACCCAGGGTGGAGAAGGGCCAAAGGCCGCTGGAAAACCAGGTGTCGAGCACGTCTTCGTCCTGCTCAATCTCAGCCAATGCGCCGTACTCCCCCTTGGCCTTCTCCAGGGCTGCGGCTTCGTTGCGGGCCACCACATAAGGCGTGGTATCGGTGTACTTGCCGCCGGTCTCGCTGATCACGAACCAGGCGGGAATGCGATGGCCCCACCAGAGCTGGCGGCTGATGCACCAGTCACGGATGTCGGTGAGCCAATCGCGGTAGACCTTCTCCCAGCGCTCAGGGATGAAGCGGGGATCCTTGTTCTCGAGAACTTCGCGGCAGCGAGCTGCCATAGGCTCCGCTTTAATAAACCACTGGGTGGAGAGCAGCGGCTCCACCGGCACCTTGCCGCGGTCGGAATAGGGAACGCTGTGGCGGTAGTCCTCCACCTTTACTAGTAGCCCCAGCTCCTCTAAGCCAGCCACCACGGCCTTACGGGCTTCGAAGCGATCAAGACCTTCGAACTTGCCGGCCTCCTTGTTCAGCGTGCCGTTCTTGCGCATCACCGTGATCTGGGGCAGACCGTGTCGCTGGCCAATGGCGAAATCGTTGGGGTCGTGGGCCGGCGTCACCTTGACGCAGCCGGTGCCGAAATCCTTCTCCACGTGGTCGTCGGCCACGATTGGAATCTCTCGCCCCACAAAGGGCAGCGTGAGGGTCTGACCCACAAGGTGGGCGTAGCGCTCGTCGGTGGGATTCACCGCTACTGCCGTGTCACCAAGCATCGTTTCGGGCCGGGTGGTGGCCACCTCCAGATGCCCGTCGCCGCTGCTGAGTGGATAGCGGAAATGCCAGAGGTGACCGTCCACCTCCTTCATCTCCACCTCCAGATCACTCACCGCCGAACCGGAGGCGGGGCACCAGTTCACCAGGTATTCACCGCGATAGATCAGCCCTTGCTCGTGCAAGCGCACGAAGGCCTCCTTCACCGCCTCACTCAGGCCCTCATCCAAGGTGAAGCGCTGACGTTTCCAATCAACGGAATAACCCAGCCGCCGCAGCTGGCCCACGATGCGGCCACCACTGTCGGCCTTCCATTGCCAAGCACGCTCCAGAAAGGCATCGCGGCCGAGATCGTGGCGGGTCTTGCCCTTCTCCTTCAGCTGCTTCTCAAGGATCGTCTGCACCGCGATCGAGGCGTGGTCGGTGCCGGGCAGGCACAGCACATTTTTTCCAGCCAAACGCTGGTAGCGCACGATCGTGTCGATCAGGGCCGTATTGAAGGCGTGGCCCATATGCAAGCTTCCGGTCACGTTCGGCGGCGGGATCACCACCGAGAATGGTTCACCGGTGGCCTTCGGGTCGGGATGAAACGCCCCCTGGTCCTCCCAGGCCTGCTGCCAACGGGCCTCCGTGCCAACCGGGTCGTAGGTCTTGGCCAGTTCGGGCACGGAAAGCTCAGCGGTTCATCAGGACATGCTCTCAAAGCCCTGGCCGCAATCGCCAACGTCCTATTGAAGCGATGGCATGAGCGCAATCCGGATCCAGCATGTGCCCTCAGCTCCAGGCCGAAGCAGACATTGATTCAGCTAGCGAGACGCCTTAAGTAGTCCTCCTGGCGTCCGGCATTGATCCAACCGGTGGCAATCAGCTTGCTGGCGCTTTCGTTCACCCGTCCCCGATGAATGTGGGATGGACCAGCAGGAAAGATCACCAACTTGCCACGCTCCGCCTGTTCGTGGTGGTCCTGCCAGTGGAACTCGGTGCCGGCCTCATCCACGTCGTTGCAATAGAGAATCCAGGCCAGCACCCGGTGCACCGGTTCTGTTGCTTCATCGCTGATGGTCCAATCGCAATGCCAACGCTTGAACCCCTCCCCCGGGGCATAGTGCTGGAGATTGAAGATCGGATTCACAAACAGGCTCTGCTGCGGGCAGCACTGCCGGTACAGCGGCCGCTCCTGCAAATAGCGCTCCAAGCCGGCCGTCACTCCACGCAGAATCAGTTGCGACAGGGCGAAGGATTCGGGTTCCGAGCGATCAATCGCCACCAAGCTGATGTCGGTGCTCTGTTTCGCCGGTTCCCCCGCACCCTCCGACCCGAAGGCCACGCCAGGCCGCTGCAAATCCACCCGGCGTTCGAAGAACTCACGCACCGCATCGGCCACCGACGCGAAGCCTGGATTGCTGTAGCGCCCGATCAAGTTCATGCCGCTGCCTCCAAGCGAGGAATCGCCACCACAGCATCGAGCTGCTGCCAGCGCGCCCGGTCAGCCACCACATGGCCCTGCAACTGACCCCGCTCAATCACCATGGCAGCGCGCTCCAGATCGAGGGGTACACCGGGGCCCATCGGCAGCACCAGCACCTGCTGCTCAGCCGGATCGGCCATCACCTGAAGATCGAGATCCTCCAGCTCCCGCTCAAAGAACACCCGCCGCATCCGGATAGTGAGGCTTGGACCAAGCGCCTCGACGAAACGGGCCATGCCGGCTTCATCACCGGAGCTGCCGCAATTCAGCGACAACCAGATCAGCAGCTTCACCCAACTTTCCGCCGTCCAGAGGGGTTGGAAGCTCTCCCGGTGTTGCCGCACCAGCTCAGCAATGGCGAAATCAAACAGCGTGGCCTGCAGGCCAGTGGCATCAGCGGAATCCATGCTGTTCATCCTCTCCTGCAAAAGGTCAGACTGGGACCACTGGCTATCCGCACCATGGCCCTGGACCTGAACGATCCCGAACTCGAGTTCTCCGATCTGGTCTACGCCTACCAGAGCTGGGTGATGGCGGTGATCAACGACGAAAAGCTGGACAGCGACGACAAGCTGCTCACTGATGACATTGCCGAGGACGCCCTCAACTCGATGCGCTTCCTGCCCGGCGAGGTGACCAGCGCCATCGAAACCAGCCTGGCCCGCGTCTACGACGTCGATGCCGACGAACTGGCCGAGCTGCTTTTCCCGGAAGACTGATCGAAGCCGAAATCGCAGAATGTCCCCATTCGTCCTCGATCAATGGGTTGGTCCGCGGCTGACATCCCAAATCAACAGGGGCGCATTGCCCTAATCACTGGAGCCAACAGTGGTCTGGGCCTGGAAACCGCGCGCGCCTTGAAACGCTGCGGGGCCACCGTGGTGCTGGCATGCCGCAGCCCCCGCAAAGCGGAGACGGCCAAGCAGGACTTGCTGCGTGAGCGAGACGGGGGAGCGGTGGATCTGGTGGATCTGGATCTGGCGGACCTATCCAGCGTGCAACGGGCGGCCAACACCGTCGGCGAGCGCTATGGCTGCCTCGATCTGCTGATCAACAACGCAGGTGTAATGGCACCGCCCCGCCGGACCACCGTCCAAGGGCATGAATTGCAATTCGGTGTGAATCACCTGGGGCACATGGCCCTGACTAAGGCCCTGCTGCCGCTGATGCAGAACCGGCCCGATCCCCGCGTGGTGACGGTGACCTCCGGAGCGCAGTACTTCGGCAAGATCCGCTGGGACGACCCGAATTGGAGCAAGGGCTATGACCGCTATGGGGCCTACGGCCAAAGCAAACTCGCCAACGTGATGTTTGCGCTTGAGCTGGATGCACGCCTGCGCGAGCAGGGCAGCCCCATCCGCTCCCTGGCCGCCCATCCCGGCATCGCACGGACTGAACTGCAACCGACTGCGATCGCCAGCGTCGGCAACCGCTTCGAGGCCCTGGCCTACCGGTTGATGGATCCCTTGTTTCAAAGCGCCGGCATGGGTGCCTTACCTCAACTGCATGCCGCCACGGCGGCGACAGCGCAAGGCGGCGAGCATTACGGCCCTGTGCAATTCGGTGGATTACGGGGTGCACCGGCGCTCTGCCGTGTTGCACCAGCAGCCCTTGACCCGCAGCAGCGCCCACGCCTGTGGAGCCTTAGTGAAGGACTTATCAGTGCCTGAAGCATCATCTTCTCTTTTGGTTTTGAGCCCCTATGCAATGGGACGCCCCCACCGCGGCGTAGTTGGGGCAAGCCGTTATGCACAACGGCTGCGAGAGGACCTAATCAACGCTGCGGAAGACCAACACAACCGCACCCTGATGATCCGAGGCGAGCCGGGTCTTGGCAAAGATAACCTTGCGGCTCTGGTGCACTTCGGCTCGAGCCAGCGAAGCAAGCTGCTAGTTCGACTGGGACCCACCGATCTCAAAAAGAAAGCCGACGTTCTCCTGAATGCCATCGGTGAGAACACTCTCCTGGTGAGCGGCGTTGACCAGTTGGACCCAGATCAGCAGCAACGCCTAGCTGCGATGGGCAATGGGCAGCATCAAGGCTTCAGCGGCCGCGTGATTTTCACCAGCGAGACCTGTGTGCCCAGCCTGGATGCCATCAGCCAGGTCATTCGCGTGCCACCCCTACGGGTACGCCGATCGGATCTGGGCGACTGGCTGCGTTACCAATTGCGCCTGCAGAGCCCTGGGTTGGGCTGGGTGCAGCCTCCCGCTTTGCCGGAAGCGGTAGTGCGGCGGCTGCAAAACCATGCTTTCGCCGACAACCTGCGCGAACTCGAAGCTCTGGTTGATCGGGCTCTGCGCCAAGCCCGCCACCAAAACAATGATCAACCGCCCGCCGTGCTGGCGGAGGAGATGTTTTGGACGGAGCAAAAAAAAGCACGGGCTCGCTTCGATGTCTGGCGCTGGAAACCCCAGCTGCGGGGGTGGATGCGGGCTCCAAAGCTCTGGAACGGATTGCTTTTTGGACTAGTCAGCTGGCTGTTCATTGCGGTAAATCTGGAACTCTGGCTGGGCCCCCAGGACCGCACAGCCAATCCGATACTGACCCTGTTTTGGGCCTGGTGGTGGCCTTTGATCCTGCTGAGCTACCCGCTGTTGGGTCGACTCTGGTGTGCGGTTTGTCCTTTCATGGTTTGGGGGCGGATCGCCCAGGCCATCGCTCCCTGGCGGCCACGGGCCTGGCCCCACGGCGAGACGGATCAGTGGGCTTCCCCCCTCTTGGCAGCGGGCTTCGCCCTAATTCTGATCTGGGAAGAGGTCTGGAATCTTGACAACACAGCCTGGCTGAGCAGCTGCCTGTTGTTGCTGATCACAGCAGGAGCTGTTCTTGGCTCACTCCTGTTCGAAAAACGCTTTTGGTGCCGCTATCTCTGTCCGGTTGGTGGCATGAACGGCCTTTTCGCCAAGCTCGCGATCCTTGAACTGCGAGCTGAGGCGGGAACCTGCAGCGGCAGTTGCAGCAGCTATGCATGCTTTAAGGGAGGACCGTCGGACGGGGAGGGACTGGAAACAAACGGCTGCCCTTTAGGAAGCCACCCTGCCCACCTGAGCGACAACCGCAACTGTGTGCTCTGCATGAGCTGCGTCCAGGCCTGCCCGAATCGCTCTCCGCAGCTGCGCCTACGTCCACCCGCCGCAGACCTTCAACCCGTCATGCACACGCCCAGCGCAGAGAGGGGGCTGATTCTTGTGCTTGCCGGTGGAATCACCCTGCACCAATGGCAGCGCCTGCTGGGCTGGCTGTCGCTTGCACCGGCCTCGTTGCATGAAGGCCCCCTTCTGGCCCGACTTAGCTTTGCAGCGCTGGCCCTTGCCTTACCAGCAGCAGCTGGTTTGTGGCTCAACCGCCGTTGGCTGTACGCAGGGTTGCCAATGCTTTGGGCCTTGCTTCTGGCACGCCATTTGCCCATCGGCATGGCAGAGGCGGGCACCGTTTTGCCGGATGGTTGGCCGCAATGGTCCGCCGACACCCATGTGATCGGCTTCTGCCAGAGCACGGTGGTCGTGATCGGATGGGTGGGTGCTGTGATTTTGAGCCGCCGCTTGCTGGATCTCGACCGTTGGGCCTGGGTCATGGGCAGCATGGTGCTGCTCCTGGTAAGCCTCGGCGGCCGCTGGTTGGTCGCTCTTTGAATCCATGGCCACTCCACGCCCCTCAACCCAAATGAATGCCCGCCAGAAGGCGTTGCTAGCGAGCCTCCAGGCCTGTGGTGACGAGATGAGCGGTCAGCAACTTCACCGCAGCCTGGCGCCCGACCAAGCCATGGGCCTTGCCACGGTGTATCGCAATCTGCGTCAGCTACAGCAACGGGGGCTGGTGCGCTGCCGCCACCTACCCAATGGCGAGGCGCTTTACGCACCGCTGGAGCTGGATCGCCACCACCTCACCTGCGTCGATTGCGGCAAGACACAAGCGCTCGACCACTGTCCGATTCATGACCTGGAGGTCCCCGAAGATGGCCGCAAAGGCTTCGATCTCCTCTTTCACACGCTTGAATTCTTTGGTCTCTGCAGCGACTGCCGCGAACGACAGGAAAGCCCGTCATGACCCTGGCCGCCACCTACTACGGAGCCAATAGCTGGCTGCTCGAATTCGATGATCTTCGCGTTCTGGTGGATCCCTGGCTGCGTGGCAGCCTGAGTTTCCCCCCGGGGGAGTGGCTGCTGAAAGGGGAACTCCCTTACGAGCACACCATTCCGGAGAACCTCAACCTGCTGTTGCTCACCCAAGGGCTCGCAGATCATGCCCATCCGGAAACTCTGACATTGCTGCCCAAGGACCTACCGGTCATTGGATCCGTGGCCGCAACACAGGTGGTGGAACGCCTTGGCTTCACCAGCGTGAAAGCTTTGGCCCCTGGAGAGAGCACCACCCACCGGGGCCTGCAGGTGCGCGCCAGCGCCGGCGCACCGGTGCCGATGGTGGAAAACGGTTATTTACTTGAGCATCCAGGAGGATCGCTCTATCTGGAACCCCACGGTTTTCTTGATCCAGCCCTGGAACCGCAACCACTGGATGCCGTCATCACGCCAATGGTAGATCTGGGCTTGCCCGTTTTAGGCGCGTTTGTCAAAGGCTGTTCCGTGGTGCCGGAACTGGTGGAACGCTTCCAACCCACGACGGTGCTCGCCAGCACATCTGGCGGTGACGTGCGCTTTGGCGGCGCCCTGAGCCGTGCCTTGCAAATGAAAGGGTCGGTGGCGAGTACAGGAGCCCAGCTGCCAGCCAGCAGCCGCTGGACCGATCCAAGACCGGGGGAACGACTGTTGCTGAAAAAATGACTTTCGTATTAAGCTTTGTAACAACAACTTGAGTTTGATGAAACCCACCCAAGCCAACGACTCTTGGTTCCAGGGCGTCGCCACACGCGACATTCATATGGAGCAACTCAAAAAGGCCGAACGGTTCAATGGCCGTGCCGCAATGCTCGGAATCATGATCGGGATTATCACCGAAGGCCTTACCGGTGCAGGCATCATTCATCAGATCGGCTTGGGGCCCTTGGTGGATGGCTACGCCGCCTGCCGCACCCAATTCCTGCCCTTCTGCTTCTGATTCGGGAGGTGGAATCACCCCCCAATGATGAGAATGGTGCGATTCATGTTCGAATCGAATGGCTGTTGACAAGGAATTGCTCAAGGAAGTGGCCCTGGACCTGTGGAACACCACCAAGAAGCTCCGTCCCGGCCTGCCAAAAGCTCCTCGCGCGCAGCTGGTCTTGAAGGCACTACTCACCATCGGTGACATGAGCGATCAGCTGGAAGCCGCCATGGTGCTCGGGGTGATTGAGGCGCAGGAACCTGACGACGAGCCCGGGCAGGGGGAAGCGGCCGGTGAAGACAAGACGGTCTCCGAAACGGAAGTCAAAACCGAGCGAGAAACTCCAAGGGTTGTTCGCAAACGCTCCAGTAGCAAATGATTCAAGCCTCCAGCTAATGGGCACCCATGCCCTCATGGTTGAGGACATGGGACCGTTCTAAGGCCAGTTCATGAGCACTGAAGAGTTCGGGATGTAGTGAGTGACAGAAACCGCAATGGGCGAGGCCTGCGCCGCCAACAACCAGGCAGCGTTCTGAGAAAACGAAAACCTGCCAGTCGCCAGCAGCGCAGTTAGCGAAACAAGCAGAACCCCAGAAGCCAACAGCGCCGGGAACAACTGCATCATCGAATGCCGAGAGAGCATGCCGATCCAGGATTACGCGGTCGCGAACTGAGTAACTTTTCAACGTCCGTATCGCAGCTTGAAACCTTGTCTCTGCTGATCGTCACTGCCGGTTTCATCGGTCTGCTCTGGTTGACACAGAGCCTGATCCGACGCGGCATGGATGACGGCAGCACCGGTTGAGACGGTTTAAAGCCACTGATTTGCAGAACCCAGTCAGTGATGCCTTGGCTCCCTGGAGGCCTGCTCTGCTTCGGCTTTTAGAAAACGGCGATGCTGGGACGAGGCATAGCCGCTGAGGTCAATTCGGCTGGCATTACCGCCAGCATTTCGCCACTCCCTCGGGGGAGTGCTGGATCTTCGGTTCATGGAATCTAGTTATCGGTTCTCGCGCTGTGGGCCTTCGATAAGACTCTTTGGCGTAACCCCACCATTGCACACCTACACCTGCCTGTCCTGCACATCAAAGCGTTACGGAGCTGGCAACGAGGGGCAACCCTCTAGCCCCTTTTGCGGATGAGTAATTCCAGCTACGGCGAGCCACACGAATCGGATAGATACTCCGCCTAACGGCAAACAGCTTGTGACTCCTGAGGAGCAGTACGTGAAATGCATGGACGCTGCCTACGCCGCTGATGACAGGGAGACCTGCCTCCAGATGATGCGGAAGGCAGAAGGCGTCCTTCGCGGAAAGTGCGGTGCCAAGCAATCAACCGATGGCCCTGGGGAACAAGCGTTGGCAAGTTGAAGCAGAAATGACAACTGCAACTCATACCAGCATCAGAGTCGAATTTTAAAGCAGGGAGTTGAGCGAAACCCTGCTGAGAACTGAATTTTGCGATGGGCGATACTGGAATCGAACTAGTGACAATCTCCTTATTAAGGAGATGGTCAGCTGCCCCAGATGCCTGATGGCAACTGACATCGGCTTAGCCCTCGCTGGCTGGTGTGCTCCGAACCGTGCGCCAGAACGGAGGTGGCCATGATTCCGTTCGAGGAATTGGCGGCCAGCGGCATCGATCGCGCCACCGCCGAGCGGTTGAACTATCGCTGCACTCCCGATGGTGGTTGGGATATCCCCTATCTCGACCCCCAGGGCCAGCCGTACACCTACGGCGATGGGGTTCCGTTCGTGCGACGGAAACTCAAGCCGGGGTCTGATCCGAAATACCTCACGCCAAAAGGCGCGGGCAATCGACCGTACTTTTCGCCTTTGCTCCCGAAGGGATACCTCGAGGGGACCAAACCTCTTCTCATCACCGAAGGAGAGAAGAAGGCCGACGCTTTGACCGCACACGGTTTTCCATGCGTTGGGCTTACGGGCGTTTGGGGCTGGAAAGACAGTCGCGGCGGAGAAGCCATTCCTGAGCTGAGAGAGATCAACAGGAATCGACCGATCAACATCGCTTTCGACAGCGATGTCGTCATCAAGTCCCAAGTCCTCGAGGCTGTACGGGCTCTGGCTAAGTGGATCCGTGCCCCAAAAGAAGACGGGGTTCTCTACAGCCCCGGGGATCTTCCAAACGTGGTGTTCATCCCGTCAGAGCTGAACGGGGAGAAAAACGGTGCTGACGATTTCATCCTTCGGCACGGGGCCGATGCCTTCGCTCGGCTGCTGCGCTTGGCTCGGCCAGCCTGGACTTGGAAGGGCATAGCGGATCCGAAGCAGATCTTTTGGACAGCTGAAGCCGACAACGCCCATTTCATCGCTCAAGCATTCATCGCCGTGCTTCAAGAGCGTTACGCCATCCATCCAACACGCGGGACACTCACGTTCAA
>QCSL01000032.1 GCA_003209165.1 Synechococcus sp. AG-670-B23
CACCATGCCGGGTTCGACTTCACTGGGATGGCGGCAACGCCCCTGGATCACAGCCATGGGGGTCTCGCCGATGGTGAGTATGTCGCCAGGCTGAATCAAGTCAGCGGCGTAGGTGCTTAAGACGTCAATGGCGTCATCTAAGGGGCCGAGCAAGTGCGTGCGCAGCGGCAGCACACGGCATCCCTCCCCTTGATGGAAGAGGACTTGATCGGGCTGCAGTGGTTCAGGATGCGTTATGGGAACCAGCACACCTTGGCGGCGCTGCAAGCGACCGAAGGGTCCGTAATTCACCCAGTGGGCATCAACCCAGAGGCTGTCGACTCGAGCCGATGGCATTGGACCAGTGATCTCGATCGAGACCCGAGCTCGCGTGCTTTTGCGTCCCTTGACGATGTAAGCCGCCCAGTAGCCATCTGCGCGGGTCTCCTCATCGGGATGATCGGCAATAATTCGCGTTTTCACCTCCAGACCAGCAGGGTCGGAGGAACCCAACAGCACGGGTTCGACCCGCAGTTCCGGCACAAAGACCTCCATGCGGGGATGGGGGTTGCTGATCTCCAGCACACCGTCAATACGTAGCCGCCCCCCCAGATCATTGACGTGCCAGTCGAGGGGAGTCATCCGCAAAGGCGAAGCGGGCCGCAGGCGATGACGTAGCTCAAGCCAGGCAACAGCGAGTCCAAGGCCTAGCAGAGCAAGCAGCAGCGACACAGCGGATCCGGCTCAGCGACCGGGACAACTGGCCGGAAGCGTAGGCTCGATGGCGATGAGCGTCTTAGTTGGCGGTGACTTCGATATTCACTTCGTTGAAGCTGCCTTCTTGATCGATACGTCCCAGATCAGGAGCCGGAAGACCGGTTGAGGTGCTGATGGCGTCGTTGATCGACGCCAGGGGAACCTGACCGTTCTGATCGAGAACAACCAGGCCATCGGCGCCGATCACCACCACCTGAGGAATGGTTCCAGACCAATAGGTGGCTGGATCTCCCGCCCCCAGCGCTTCACGGCCCTGCAGCGGATCGGTGGAAAGGGGCAGCAGATCGATGCTGCGACCCCAAAGGCGTTGCAGTTCCGACACCACCGGAGCGAAGCGTTTGCTTACGGCGCTGTCATCCAGGTAGTAAACGATCACGGCCGTGCGTCCCTCAGCAAGGGACTCCTCCAGGGTGCTGGCGGGGGGCACCAACGAACCGTTGCCGGCGTAGAGGGCATAGATGTTGCCGTCGTAGCTGTCGCTGTTCAACACAGCGGCGGCTGGGGTGACGTAGAGCAGCAGCGCGATCGAGACGGTGATCAGACAGCGCACCAAAGCAAGCATCAAGCCGAAGCAGCGGATCGCCATTGTGGACCCAGGGGCCTAACTGCGGCCGAAGCTGCGCCCCATGCCCTGGGCAATGCCCCGGCCTACCAGACCGATGGCGCGACCAAGCACCTGGGTCAGCAGGATCACGGCAAGGTCGCCGATGCGACGGACCAGGGCCTGCACTTGCGGTGCGAGGGCATCCCGAGCTTCCAACAGCAAGGCCACCTGCCGCTGCCACCAACCCAGCTGATTGAGTTCCTTGTCGCGGGGCTCGGTCAGCAGCAGCGGTTCGATGCGACCCGAGCGCAACTGAAACAGGGTGCGCTGGCTTTCGTAGAGTTGGATCGGACGCTCAACCCAATCAGCCCAACGCAGCTGGGTGTTCAAGCGGTTCCTGAGGCGATCGAGTTCCCGGGTCGCCAGGAGGGGATCCCGCAACAGATAACGACGGAGCTCAGGCCAGTCTCCACAGGCATCAAGCAGTTCTGCACCAATCAGTTCAGCCGTCCTCACCAGCCAATTGCTGACCAGCGTTTCCAGTCGCAGGAAGGCCCTAGGGTCATCGGCCGGCAGCAACAAGCCATTCACCAGCATCGGTTGGTCGGCCACCAGCGGCGCCAGCATCCCCGTTGGATCCGGAAGCTCGCCATCCTCCCCGGTGAGATCGGCACGGCTCAGGAGTGAGGCAACCACCGGCTTCAGCTCCCCGTTGCGAGGGATCTGGACATAACTGCCCGCCAGAGCTGTAAGGGCCTGCTGGCGCAACTCGGGCTGCAGCACATCCCAGGTCTGGGCTATACCTGTGCTGTCCTGACTAGTGCGCAGGCGCTGCAAGACCAGATCAAGCTGTTGCAGTAGGGCCAGAAGCAACTCCCGACTCCGATCCGGATGCAGCCCCTCAATCGCCATCAAACGGCCAGTGGAATTTATCAATTCAGCCTGAACCGAATCATCGAGGCGGTCGCGGATGGCATCCCAAACGGCGACGGCATTCCGTTCCCGGAGGCTGATCGCCGTGGTGGTTGGTGATCCATCACTGGACACGGATGGCCCCAAGGGTTCTGCATGCTCGAGGCCCATCTGCAGTGGCCCCCAGAGCCAGAGCAGCAATCCTTTGGCGAAGCGCAATTCGCGGCGTCGTCCTTCCAGCAAGACAAACAGCAGCGGCTGCTCCGGGGGTGGATTAAGCAAGGCCTCCACCCGTTGGAGGTCGCGGCTCACTTGCTGCAGGCCACTCACCAACAACCACTGCCCTAGGCCCATGGTCTGCTCTTGGTTTTGGGCTTGCGAATGAGCCGCAAGCCGAATGTCCCGCCCGCCCTGCAGCAAGATTTCAATCGCGTTCTGCAGGCCCTGGGCATCGACGTTTTGAAGCAAGCCAGCCGCTGGCAGCTCCAGCAGCTGCTCCCGCGTCAAGCGAAGCTCGCTGGGCAGCAGCAGCAGAACCGGGGCAGGCTGCCAGCGCTCCTGCAAGGCGAAAAGCTCCTGTTGTATCGACGCTAACGACGCCACGCGGTCGATCGACCAGATCACCAAGGCTGGCGCCCCCGACAATCGCTCGGGACGAAGCACTACCTCCCAATCGTCCCTAGCAGCGGTGAGTTTCAGCGCCACCGACTCCCCGAGTAAATCCGGAGCGAGCAGCAACATCCGCACCGGCGAAGGGGAGGCCAAGGGTTGAACCCGAAATAGTTGGGCTCAAGGTAACGAGCTTCTGCTCAGTTCTCCAGGGTGCGCCGACCGTTTAATTGAAGGGTATACGACTCGACGCGAAAGCCGGTGCGCTGTTCGATCTGACGCAACAGGTCGTCGGGGAGAACAACGTCGATGTCTTCGATCGAACCGCTGTCCAGACAGGTGAGATGGCTATGGGGATCACTCCGGTAGCCGTACAGGCGACCACTGGCACGATCGAGACACTCGATCACACCAGCCGATTGCAGTGCTTCTAGGTTTTGATACACCGAGGTGTGGCCGATGCTCCGGCCCCTCAGGTTTAGCTGTTCAAAGATGTCGCGAGCGCTGAGGTGGCTCTTTTCGCTCCAAAGCAGGTCGAGCACCATTCGTCGTTGACGGCTCAGGCGCATCCCTAGCCGCCGGCATTGCTCGAACACCTCTTGCAAGCTGCCCGCGGGGGACAGCGTGCTGCTCTTGCTGGAGGCTGCTCTTACCACAGAAAGGGCCTGGTTACTTAACCATAAGGCCCATAGCCATCTCAGGCGATGTCTGCCGCCACAGCGGTGAAGTCTTGAAGCCTCGTCTCACCCAACGCGGCAATGGCCTCCGCCAGGTCAATGCGGCCGTCGTAAAGGGCTCGCCCGATGATCACTCCCGCAATACCGAGGGGCTCCAAGGGCAGGAGCGAAAGGAGGTCAGCCATGCAACCAATGCCACCAGAGGCGATCACCGGAACAGCGCTGCATTGCGCCATGGTTCTCAAGGCCTCCAGGTTGGGGCCGGCAAGGGTTCCATCGGTAGCGATGTCAGTGCTGATGATCGCCGCGATGCCGTCGGCACTGAACTGCTTTGCCAGATCTACGGCCAGTACATCGCTCTGCTCGATCCATCCCCTGGTGGCCACCCGGCCATCATTGGCATCAATACCCACCACGATGCGACCGGGATGGCGTTGGGCCAACTCCTGGACCAACGCCGGCTGTTCGATCGCCACCGTGCCAAGGATGACCCGATCCAAGCCACAGGCGATCAACTCTTCGGCACGCTCGAGCGAGCGCACTCCACCACCGAGCTGAACAGGAATGTCGAGGGCGGCGCTGATGGCCCGCACCGCTGCGTCATTGATCGGCTCACCCCGTTTGGCTCCATCGAGATCCACCAGGTGCAGACGGGTTGCCCCCTGGCTCTGCCAGCTAAGGGCCTGAGCGACAGGATCCTCACTGAATCGCGTGACCTGGTCGTAATCCCCCTGGTGGAGCCGGACGCAGGTCCCATCGAGCAAATCAATGGCGGGAATGATCTCCATCGGGGTCGGACCAGAGAGTCACCATCCTGCAGCGCCACGCTTCAATGGCTGCGCTTTTCGGGCCCAAGTGCATGAAGATCCTGGTGATGGGGGGAACCCGCTTTGTGGGCAGACCCATGGTGGCCCGCCTGCAGGCCCAGGGCCATGCACTTACCCTGTTTACCCGGGGCAAGAACCCTATCCCCACCGGCGTGGAACACCTCTGCGGCGATCGCAGCAGTGTTGAAGGTCTTAGCGCGCTGCAGGGCCGCAGCTTCGATGTGATCGTTGACAGTTCCGGACGCAAGCTGGAGGACAGCAGCCGCGTGGTGGCCATCACCGGAGCCCCCGGGCATCGCTTCGTTTATGTGAGTTCGGCCGGTGTGTACGCCGACTCGGAGCACTGGCCCCTGGACGAATCCAGCCCCACCGATCCGCAGAGCCGTCATGCCGGCAAGGCCGACACCGAAGCCTGGCTTCGCAAGGAGGGCATTCCATTCACCAGCTTCCGGCCGACCTACATCTATGGCCCGGGCAACTACAACCCGATAGAACGCTGGTTCTTCGATCGCGTCGTTCACAACCGCCCTATTCCACTCCCCGGCGACGGCAGCACGATCACCCAACTCGGCCACGTGGAGGATCTGGCAGAAGCGATGGCCCGTTGCATCGAAGTAGATGCTGCCGCAAACCGCATCTACAACTGCTCCGGCAAACAGGGCATCAGCTTCCGGGGTCTGATCCGCGCTGCAGCTGTGGCTTGTGGCCGCGATCCCGACAACCTCGAACTGCGCAGCTTCAACCCCCGCGATCTGGACCCCAAGGCCCGCAAGGCCTTCCCGCTGCGAATCAATCACTTCCTTACCGACATCACCCGGGTGGAACGCGAATTGGCCTGGCAACCCAGCTTCGACCTGGCCAAGGGCCTTGCGGACAGCTACACGAACGACTACGTCCTGAACCCAACCGCAGCGCCAGACTTCAGTTCTGACGCTGCGTTGATCGAGAAGTGATGTAACCCAGGGCTGAACTAAGAGCCAGGGCTAATGAGGGCCAAAACAGCCACCACCCCAGGCTCGACAGCCCGGGAGTAGCGATCCAACCGGAGGGCCAGAGCATCATCAACAAGCTGAGGAACTGAAGGATCGTCTTGGCCTTGCCAGACAGCGAGGCCGGCGCCCCATTGCTGGCCTGGGACCGCCATCCTGAGATCAGCAATTCACGGGCCAGCAACAACCAGACAGCCCAGAGCGGCAGCACAGCTGACGAAGCCAGCCAGAGCAATGGCGCCGCGATCAACACCTTGTCAGTGAGGGGGTCCAACCTGGCGCCCCAGCTGCTGCCACCACCGGCGCAGCGGGCCAGCCAGCCATCGGCCGCATCACTGAGCCCGGCCAGCAGAAGCAACCACCAGGCCAACTCCTGCCAGCCGAACTGCAACGCAAGGATCAGAGGGAAACCGACAACAGCTCGCGCCACGGTGAGTCCGTTGGCGATCGAACGCACAGACAGTAACAACGTTCAGAGTGCGGGAAGCTGAACCTGATCATGGTCCTGCAGCTCACGGTTGCTGAGGTGATGACCCAACCAACTCTGACGGTCACACCCGACACCCCGTTGAAGCAGACCGTGCAGATGATCAGCGACCACGACATCAGTCGATTGGCGGTGGTGGATGCGGAGGGGCGTCTGATCGGTGAATTGACGGAACAGGATCTGATGGTGAGGGATAGCGGTGTTGATGCAGGCCCTTACGTGATGCTGCTGGACAGCGTGATCTACCTGCGCAATCCCTTGAACTGGGACAAGCAGGTGCATCAAGTGCTTGGCACCAAGGTGAGCGATCTAATGCGAAAGGACACCCACAGCTGTGGGACAGATATACCGCTTCCCAAGGCGGCATCCCGCCAGCTGCATGAATGGGGCACGCAACGCCTATTCGTTCTCGATGGAAACCAATGTCCGGTCGGCGTAATCACCCGAGGAGAAGTGGTGCGCGCCCTCGCTTCCCATCAAGACGGCTGATTCAGCCGGCCGGCCGAATCCCGATCGCGATGGGTTGAATCGATCGGAAACTGACGAAGTCACCCACCTTGAGCTGGGTGAGCGGATCGCCGTTGAGCCCAAGGCGAACGTCGAGGTTGTGGACCCCGCCAAAAAGTCCCGGCAGGCTGAGTTCGTGGTCTTGCTCCGAGACCTTCAGCGGTTCCGGTCCCCATCGCTACCCGGGCTCCTCTGCGAAGCTCGCCGAAATCCTTGTAAAGGGTCACGTCTTCTCGGTTACAGCTGAGACTGCGCGCAGGGCTTTTACTCAAGTCCACCACGAGGCCATCAGGGATGTCGATGATCACCTCATCACCGCTACGCACCCCTGCTGTTTTGAGCCCGCCGCCCTAGTGATTAACAGGGTGTTGCCGTAGGGGCTCTTCAGTTCCATCACCTATTGATTCGTTTTGAACTGAAGAGCGTTCCTTGAACTTGCGGGAGCTCGAAGGCCTCCAGCAACTCGGCCTTCAGGCTGGCGCGGCGATCAGCACCGGCAGTCAGCATCGGTTATGACGTCGAGGGATGCTGTGGAAGGTGGCGCTGATACACGATCGATGTTCACCGCCACAGGCTGAACCAAGAGGAAATTCACCAGATCCCCGGCCTGCAGCGCAGGGGAAAGATCATCGCCACTGGGCATGACGACATCAAGGTTGTGAATACCTCCGAGCGGTCCCATCAAGCTGAGGCTGCGGTCGGTTGCAGACAACTTCACCACCCGCGCTGTGCAGGAAGCCAGGGCCACCCGCATGCTGCAGAACGATGTGATTCAGATGTACAACCGCACCAGGGTCGGCAACCGGTGCTTGTCACCAACTAACCCTTCGTCCTCCCCTTTGTGTCCGATGCTGCGCTTTCTCCTCATCGCTTGTGTGGTGGTGTTTGTCCCCCTCCAAGGCCACGCCAACCCCACAAAAAAGATCGAGGAAAACGACTTCCTTGACCTGGTGGATAGTGACGGCAACGTGCTGATCCAGGCCCAAGGCGTAGATAAGGTCAATGCCGAAGCACGGTCCCAGGGCCTGGCGTTTCCTGACAGGGGTACTGGTCACCGGAGGGGCACTTTTGTAAAGCCCGCTCCGGGGGACTGCAAAGGCGTATTCAAAAGCTAGGGGAGCTCCATTGTTTGGGATGGCGGGGCAGGCTGCACGCGGTTATCCACACGCAACGGCGAAAAAAGAACGAGGTTGCCTGCCACCAAACCCGCGGTGACAACAACAGCCGCGAGAACCTCTAAACCTTCCGATGTTTTGGCTTGCATGCTCCGAGGATGCGTCGTTGGATTGCCAATGGCGAGGCCTTGTCTGGCTTTCAACGTGTGCGAGCAAAAGGAGTCAGTTGATACGTCAACCGACGAAGGCAGAGGGCTACGACAAAGGAGTTGACGCGCCCTGACCTGTGTCGCTCATCTCACGATTTCACGACGACACGGGTAATTTTCCTCCGATCAAGTTTGAGACTGGGCATCAGGGAAAGGAGGCAGAACGCTTGAGCCGACTCATTTGGAACCAAGTGATTCGACTGGTGCTGGAGGGCAAGGAGCTGGAAGCCAACTCGCTGTTGGAAGAATTTGACGTGCCTCCGCTTTGGGACGACCCGCTCGCCTGACAAGCCATGGGAACACCACTCACACAATGGCTTCAGCTGGTTGGCTGGGTCCTGATCGCAACAACACTAATTTGTCTGAGTGCAACAGGGGTCTTTTGAAAGCCCAAACATTCGTTGCATCTACTAGGGCTCACAGAATCTCAAGCATGAAGGGAAGCATTTGAATGTCTGGCCAATGAGCGATCTAAGACGATACAAATAAAAGGCTTCAACGCTCCATATTTTAATATTGGTACAGAAAATAAGTATCAATCCGAACCCACTTGAACAAGTATGTATATCGCCCGAAGGAAAGCAAAGAGCCTTTTAAGGTCCACCGTCCAAGCGGTTCGAATGAATCCAAACAAGTACCTGCCACCCAAGGGGATGATCATGGTTGCCAATCCAAAGCAGAAAAGGAGATGGCAAACCGCAATCAAGGCAAGAGAGCAGCAGCTTGTTCACCTCGCAGAGGAAGCACTGCGCCCTAAGGAGAAGAGAACGATCTTCCATTTCTTGGACTACAAAGACATGGATATTGCTGCCTGATCGGCAGCCATGCTTCAGAAAAAAACAATGAAATTTTCGATGATTGAATAGATTTCATTAAGACGATCTCAAGCAAAACGCAAGAGACGTTTCCTCTCAACAAGATCAAAGCCAGACTCAAAATTGAAGCCGATCCAGAGAATGGTTTTGAAAGCTGTTCTTTTTTTGCAAGCCGACGTCTCAGAAATGTTTTTTGTGCCTGCCTGGCTCAGGCACAACGCATTGGAAGAATGTGTTGAAGGGATGTTGAGGAGGCGGGGCAATGTGCAACTGACAGGTTGCTTTTGTAACGATACGAACCAGGGTCAAGCTTGCACGGAAGCAGAAAACCGTGCGTTGGAGGGAGGAGTGGTGTCCTACCCCTTTCTTTACGATTGAGAGGGCGAAATGGCTGGGTGACCAGGCCTCAATGGCTCGCAGCATTGATCATTTGAATTGTCTTCATGAAGACCAACGACGTGCCACAACAGAAAGAAATGTGATCTGAACATCAGAGATCAATGACATAGATATTGATTTAGCATAACTTGCTACATCGATCCCGAAGTCTTTCTTGAATGCAGACGCAGCATCATCGAATCAGACTATTGAATTGTACACGCATTGATTCAAACCAATGGCCTCTTATCAAATCACAATCACCACATCCGAAGGTTCATCCAGCTTCGCGTGTGCCGACGATCAGTACATCCTTGATGCTGCAGAAGAAGCTGGTGCTGATCTGCCCTATTCATGCCGAGCTGGCGCCTGCTCCACGTGCGCGGGAAAGATCTTAAGTGGTTCTCTTGATCAATCGGATCAGAGCTTCTTGGACGATGAACAGATCTCCAAAGGCTTCGCCCTTCTCTGCGTGGCTTACCCAACAAGCGATTGCCAGATCACAGGTGAAGCAGAAGAAGACCTCTGATTTCATTTGGGCTGAAAACGGCGGGGCGGTATCGTTATCTCCCCAGTCCCAGGCTCAAATCTTGGCCTTACGGATCGTGGATCGTCCAAAGAAAAAGTCCCGGCGTTCGATGCCGGGACCTCCGTTTCTCATGGAGTGACCCAGGTCTAGCAAAGTGCGTAAGCATTTATGCGCAGGGCTTGCACGACCTCTTCTGATGGAGAACGGTCAGACCATTTTTCCCTTCTTTTTCACCAGCTCCATTCCATTCACTTCGGCAACCACCTGATTCGTCCAGGTTGCATTCACCACGCGGTAGGTCCCCAATGTCGCCATTGACTTGGTGCGAGCGTTCACAAAAGCCTTGAACTCCGTCTTGAAGCACATTTCGCGTCTCCATTGAGAGTCATTGTCTTTGCGTTCGATGCAATACATGCTTGTAGCTCCTTTAAGCACATACAAGCCATGCAATGTTCAAACACCTTGAAATTGCGGAACTGCTTCGGGATCGCTTCTTCAATTCCTCATAGTGGCTTGTTGCAGCGGTAGCCGGTGATGCATCCAGCCGTCCTTCACCCGAGTTACGACAAAAGTGCTCCAGTTGATTTGCACCTCCACGGAGCGGCGAAGCCACCTTCCGAGGGTGTGGCTTCGCTTGCCAAACCAGTCGCCTGTCCAGCCAGGCGCAACCCTTGAGCGATCTGCGGATTAACTCCAAGAAAAGCAAGGATTGCTTCTGAGGCTCCGAGATCCAACAGGAAAACACTAGCGAACAAGGCAAAGTCTTTTTTGGAGTTAGCCACAGATGCGAAGGTTGCCCCGACGAATGCCAACAGAAAAAATCTATTGAGAATCGGAAATGCCAACATTGCGGAGCAGGGGGTTTACGGCTCGATACCAACGTTGAGATCCTTAACCCCACTCAAATGAGGTATTCAGGATGACAAAAGGCGTCGCCCCCTAAAAACTGCTCTGGTTCTGTCCAGCGAAGCGGCCCGCGTAGTGCTCTTCACCATCCATCCGCTGAAAGATGAACTGACAGATCGGCGTACCCGGCACCACTGCCAGCGGCGCCGGACCAAAGTTGCTCATTTCCAGAACCTGCTGACTGTCGATCCCCGGCCCCATAAACGGTGCACTGATGTGCACCATCAGCCCCAGACGAGCAAAGCGACTACGCCCCTCAAGCCAACCGCAGAGACCAGAACCAAGCTTCAGCCGCTCGCGGGTGATCCCCAACACGGTCTCTCCTGGCATAATCAGGATGTGCTCCCCCTCCGGGATCTCCAACTTGTCGGTGAATTCGCGGTAGTCGGTGTGATCGCGAACTTCGATCACTTCATGCACCTTGCGGAACACTCGGAAGCTGGAGGCGAGAGTGAGATCCACAGACGCAGGCCCAACATGGTCAGCGATGAAGGGCGTGATCGCAATAAGACCATCGTCAATCGCCTGAAGAATGGCCTGACGTCCAAGCACCGCCATTGTTCGATCCCATGCTGGGCCACGAGTATGGACGCCTCAGACGCCGCGGCGCTCAAACAGCACAGTCGAAAGTTCCTACTCGGTTAGTTCAACAGGGCCTAACTTCTGAGGCGGCTCGAGAGGTGGAGCGTCGGGAAGCCGGAACGCTTTTTCGAGGTCTGTCTTGATGACGCCAAAGGGGTAGGTCAAAAAATCAAGAGAACCGCCCACAGCCCTCTCGGAACGACTTGATGCAGCATCCCCGCGACTCCGTTACATTAGGCAACAAATTTTTACGAAGATAGTTGTGGCCTTCAGTACTCAAGACCTTCTCATCCTGTTTGGCGGTTTCGGGATGGCCCTTTTTGCCTTGAACCTCTACAAGCTGACCAAGCCGGCCAACGGCTGATCCGTCCCAATCAAAAGAGCTGTCTGCTTTTCTTTGAAATGGAAAGACGGTGGGGCAACAAGTTCACTGATTCTTGGCCGCCCGACCTGATGGGGTCGGACACTTAAAAACTTTGAGCCGATGGCCCTCATCAGTTTGGACATCTCCTGACTGAAAGCATCCCAGCTCTGTTGGGGGAATCCGTGAACCGATGTGGGTCGTGAAACTTCTGGAACTCTTGCCCCCAATCGCTACCACGACCACGAAAGCAACTAGTAAAAGTTGAGCAGTTAGGAGCACTCGCATGCGGGGTTAGCCCAAGAGACGCAAGTCTGATCAGGTGATTCCTTTGATAGTGGACCTGGATATGCGGTTTCGGATCAAAGCTCAAGGCATCCGGACATACGGGTGAAAAGACTCATTTCTAGTCATGTTTGGTGAGTTCCTGTAAACGGACAAAACCAGAGAGTCGACCCGCCATCTCAGTTCGATCATCGGGATCGGTCTATTGGTCATTGGATTCGCTGTCTTTGGAGTCGTCGGTCAGAAAGCCTGGAGCCATCAAGCAGAACTGACTAGAAGCTTTGAAGCATGCATGGAGAGCGCTCCCTTTAAAACGGCTCTAAGCGTCCCGAGACCAGAGTCTGTCCTAACAGTTGAGGATCTGCAAAACCACTTTGACAATTTTGATCAAATGTTTAAAGAGACAACAGGTTTACCAACAATCTGGAATGGCAAAACATTGATTCCCTGGAAGATCTACCACAAATCTCGATCGAATTTGCAAGGCAATGCCATGTTCAGCTGGGCATCGATCAGCCTCAACGACAACTCAAAGGGACCAACTCCAAACCCGTATGGGATCCAAATGATCAAATTTGGCAGCAGGCTGATTAATGGGTGAGCCTCGATTCAAAGGTCTATACCTTCAAGCCACTGGTGACCTGTGCTGCTTTTCGTTTGTGACTTACACACCACAAACCAGAGAACAAATGGTATCTTGCGGAGACTTGGACGAAAGCGAGGAATATTTGAATCCAGTGATTTTTGACTTTCTCTTGTTCGCATCAGAAGCTGCACTTGGAGCACCAGTAGGCGACACATTCCCCATTGAATACGATGATGTCTTGATCGTCACGTCACGAAAGAGAGGCTCCGGAATTCAGCACGAATATCTCATCATGCTGTCACGTCATGACTGGAATGATTCAAAGCATTCTACGTGTGAGCAGCTTCAAGACGTGTTAACGAGTGAGCGATGGAATGGGGCTCGGCTCGTGGATTCACGCGAGTGATCAATCGAGAATGGCTTCGCCTCTTGACTAGGCCTAACAGAATCGAGCCCCCAGTCGGGCGGCTTAGTCCTTTAGGTTGCCGCCTTGGATAACCGTTCCAATGATTCCAGAGCCCCACGAGCCCTTTGACTCCAACAGAAAGAAAGACGTGATCTTTCTGCTGGGTTCAACTTTTATTGTGATCTTCCTCTTCCTTCTTTAAAAAGAGAAAACGATTTTCCCATAATAAAAGCAACCAAACCTACACATCCACAATAGGCGATTGTTCGCTTTTATTGAATTGAAATCACTTATTTAGTTTCCACGGAGCAAATTTCAACTTCAACGGCGCGGCAGGCTAACTTGATACATCGTGTCATCAACGGGCTTCCACTGCACCACATGGAGTCGGTCAATTTTATTGTTGTCGAGGCAATTCCAGATGGTGGACCCAGAAAGTGTTGCCATCGACCACATATCCCCCTGACTCCTCATCTGCTTGCGGTTGCGATCTTTCCATTCCGTCCAGTTGATTTTTGGGTATGAGCCAACCTGCTCACTAATTATCACCACCGTGAATTCCACCGAACACGAACCAAAACCGGTTGAAATTCTAAGTTCTTAACCGCAACTCCCAGGCTCAGCCCACTGGTTTGCGCCAAATCCGCCAAACAAGCCAGCCCGTCATCCCTAGCCAGAGGAACGCCACAGCCGAGAGAACCGGGATGACGATCAGATAGCTCCACACCCCCAGGGCCACCCAGGCGAGCAGAGACGTGATCAACGACTTCTGGAAATTGTTGGCCTCGGCAAGACGCTGCTGAAGATGAGATCTCACGCTTTTGCTCGATGCTCTATGCCTTCCTTTAGCCACGGTCTACCTCAGCGACAGCAACGCTGAAGCCCTCCTGCATCCACAGGCTGAGCGCGTAGCGCGAGCCATGCAGCCATGCCGCGGCCCCATCCGGCGCAATCATCACATTGGCGAGTCCGCCGCCAAGCCCCAGACCCGCGGCCTTCAGCACAGCCTCCTTTGCCGTCCAGGCCTGGATCAGCGTCCAGTGCTGTAGGCAGGCCGTCGCTTCAGCAGGCGAGGCAAACATTCGCAGCGTCAGCAACTCGGAGGCCACATGCAACGGCCGGTCCAGCGCTTCCACATCGATGCCAATCGGATCCGGCCCCACCACACCGATGCTGAGCGAGCCGGTATTGGAAATGCTGTGGTGCAGAGGAGAATCGCGCAGCTGCGGCTTGCCATAAATCGTGCGGCCGATGTCGTCCGCGGAAACAGCATGACCGGAATCGGCGAACAGCCGGCAGGTGAGCCTATCGCTCAGGGCCCGTTGCTCAGCGCGCGTCGGGGGCTGGGCGAGATGAGCAACCAAGACCCGACGTTGCGTGCTGGGGATGGACCACCAGGACCAAACGGCTTCCAAAGCTCAATCCCGAACACCCTGCATGGGCATCGGCGGCAGGGGCGGTAGATCCGGCGGCGGTGGCTCGTGCTGAAGCAGATCAGGCTCAACAGCATCGGCTGGTTCCGCCAGGAGAAATTCAGCGGGATTGAGTATCGGCTCATCGAAAACGATGGGCGGCGGCAGATCGGGTGGCAACGGTTCAAACGGCTGCGGCTCTGTCCAGCTGTCATCCGGATCGAGCTCAGCCGGTTCCAGCTCCCGGATCACGGCCGGCTGCTCACGCAACACCAAGGGATCCGCCGTGATCGGGGGTTCCCGCAACGGCGCTCGATCCAGATCGACGTCGCGGTCATCGGCATCTGTAGGCGTCCCCGGCTTAGTGAGGTTGGAGGGCCCCCAGATCATCCTGGCCAGTGGTTCAACGCCCTGCTCTATCAACCGGTTCAACCCCGCCAGGGCGCGATCGGCGAGGTGATTACTGAAGGACGACACGCAGTCGAGGGGGCCATCGCAGGCCTGATCCATCACCAGTTTGGGCGTCAGCCCCGCGATCAAATTGCCTTGCAGTGGAATCTGGCGGGGGCTCAACCGCAGCATGTAAGGGACATGCACAAAGCTGGTCGCTCCGCCACTGATCCAGTTGGCGTCTTCTTCGGTGAATCCCTTGACCCCAGGAATGATGAAGCGACTCTTCGATGCATGGTCGGGCATGTAAGCCGCGAGATACCCCCGGCGCCGGGCCAGCTCCTTGCTTTGCTCCAGAGTCAGGCCATCTCGGCTCATTAGCACTTCCATATAACCGTCCTGACGCAGGCCCATCACCATGCGGATCCGCGGCAGGTAGTAGCGGATCCGCTGCCCCATGCTGATGCTGTAAGCACCCTTGTAGCTCTCAGGCGGAGCCTCGATGTCGTTGTAGAGGCTGTGCAAGCCGCCGATGAAGGTGTCGTAAGTCCTGCTGCGGTCATCGGTCAGCTCCCCATAGCCGAAATCAATGCTGCCGTCGTGGCGGATGCCGACATAGGCCCGTTGGCGTGAGGCCGTGCGGTTACGCCCACGCCAGACCTTGCTGCCGAATTTGAGATCACCCAGGGGGACGGTGATCTCACGGCCGGCGTTGTCCACATGGCGCTCATACATGGGGCCCGACACGTAGGCCAGAGCAGCGCTGTCTTGGTAGGCGTCCTGTTCGCGATCCCAACCCTCTAGCAGCCCGAACCGCACCCGTCTTGGGTCGAGATCCAGGGCATAGACCTCATCGTCGGGTATGTAGCGGAACGGCTCGGCATCCCGCCCGCGCTCCTGGGCGGAACGGACCCCTTGGGTCTCCAGATCGGAGCGCTCGGGAGCCACAGGCGCCAAAACGATCAAGCCGCCGAACAACACGAACGGCGACGCCAGCAGCAACAAGCACTTGCGCAGCCGAAGGCTTCGCTTGGGTCGGGGGCGGGTCCGCAGCTCAGCAGGCTGGGTCACGCGATCCTTCGCTCTCGGTTTTGGGGGGTTGGATCGAACCAAGGAACGATGGAGCCTTCGGCCACCAGCCATTGCTGGTAAAGCTCGCCGCATTCATGGCCTCCCGTCAACTGTCCGAAGGCAGGAATCACCAGACGCGACACATCCGGATCAAAGGCGAAACAGGGCAAACGCAACTGATCGGAGCGGCTGCGAATCCGGGTCGTGGGGTGCAGATGACCGCAAACGTTCAACAAGCCCGGCTCCGGCACCCGTTCGGGCATGTGGCTCAACCAGAGATCGCCTAGACGCTGTGAAGGCTGCTGGGGCAGGCCTTCAATCCAGCTGTCGTGGTCATGGTTGCCACCAATCAGTACAACCGGACAACCGCAGAGATCGGGCAGAGCCAGCAAGGTCTCGCGCAGCTGAGCGGTGATACCGATCCGGGCATGCACGAGATCGCCCAACACGAACAAGCGCTCAGGGGACCAGGCATGGCAGAGGGCCAGGAGTGGATTCAGGGTTCCTTGATCGCCGTCACTGGGCATGGGAATGCCATGGGCCTGGAACACCTCGGCCTTGCCGAGATGCAGATCGGCAACGAAAAGCTCGCGCCCCTCAGCCCTCCACAAGGCCCGCTGGGGCAGGAACGTGAGTGGGCTGTTGCCCCAGGTCCACTCCAGTGCAGTCATGAACGCTGCAGATCGCAGATCTGTAGCGCTGGCTGCATCTGATATCCGACGTGGTGCCGCAAGCTTCGGTGATCCCCAGAAGACTCATTGTGGCGCGTAGCAAGGGTCCACACCAGCTCGCGATTTCAACCCTGCGAACGCTCGAACAACGGTTGAGCCTGCTGGAAGAGGAGGGTCGCTACGAATGCGCCTATGCCTTGAGGATGGAAGTGGCCGACTGGCTGCTCGGGGCCAGGGATGCCAACCTGAGCGGACCATCCTTTCCCTAACCCTTCCATGACCATTGCCCTGCTGATTGCGCTGGCGGGTTCCTTGGCGGCAATGGCCGTGATAGTACGTCGTCTGGAACAGCGCTGATGCGAAGGGTTCGACACTGGTCCATCGTTCTCGCGATCGCTTGCTGCGGCAGCGCACTCCCTCTGCAGGCCAACCAGCTGAAGGTGGGCATTAGTGGCTCTTCCCCCTTCGTGATCAAGGACGGTAACACCACCAGCGGCATCAGCCTCGACGTCTGGCGGCGCGTCGCCGAAGACAACAACTTCAGCTACAAGCTGGTTCCGCAGACATCACCCAAAGCCGGGATTGAGGCGGTGGACGACGGCAGCATCGACGTGCTGGTGGGCCCGATCAGCATCACCCCCAGTCGCTTGGCCATGCCGGGCGTTGACTTCACCCAGCCTTACTACCTAGGCAAGTCAGGGGTGTTAGTCCCTTCAAGCCCACCATCGATCCTAAGCCGCGTCCAGGTGTTTTTCGGCTGGGCGGTGATTTCCTCAGTCTTGGTGCTGATCAGCGTTCTGCTGATGGTCGGCAGCCTGATCTGGCTGGCCGAACGGAACCGCAACCGTGAGCAGTTCCCGCGGGAATGGCTGCCGGGCATCAGCAGCGGCATGTGGTTTGCCCTGGTGACCTTGACCACGGTGGGATACGGCGACAAGGCACCAATCACGCGAACTGGGAGGGGCATCACGGGCGCCTGGATGGTGATCTCGCTGATCGCGGTGTCGTCCCTTACCGCCAGCCTCGCGTCGGCGTTCACGCTGTTCCTTTCCGGTGCCACCGAAACGGCAATCAGCACTCCTGAGCAACTCAACGGACGTCGGGTCGCTGTTGTGGAGGGCACCAGTGACATGGAGCTGGCCCAACGCAGAGAAATGCGGATCGTTGGCGCAGCCAGCCTCAGCAGCGCCATTCAATTACTGGTTGATCAGCAGGCTGATGCTTTGATCTTTGATCGACCCACTATTAGATACCACCTCAAAAACAATCCCCACCTCGCTCTACGCCTCGCCCCATTCACCCTCTGGGAAGAGACATATGGCTTCGTGATCAAAGCGGACAGCCCACTACGAACGACCATGGACGTCACCATCCTCAAACTGCAACTGCAGGGGAAGGTTGAAGCCATTGCCAATCGGCTGCTGGATTAAGGAGAAAGCTTCAGCCCAGGGGGCGATGACGACGCAAGGCCTCTTCCAACAGATAGGCGGCTAAGTTACCGCAACTGCGCCCTTCGGCAAGGGCATGGCGCTTGAGGTCATCCATCACCCCGCGGGGCAGGGTGACGTTGATGCGCTCGGAACCAGCGGCATCCGCCACCGCGGCCGTGCTGGGAGCCGCGGCCTGCCCCTCGATCCTCTGCTGCAACTCCTGAACCAGGTCTTGAAGGAGAGACACGGTTACGTGAAAATATGGTCACAATAAATAAACAATATCGTGCAAGAGAAGAATGCGTAACCTTGAACACCTTTTTTAGGCGCCATGCAATCCCTGCCGCTGAAGCTTGCTCCTGGCAGTGATCTGCGCCTCAGCCTCGAAGAACTGGCCATGCGGGACGGCATCAGCGGCTTTGTTCTCGGTGTGGTCGGCAACCTCACCAAGGCGTCGTTTCAGTGCCCCGGCCAGGCTGAGCCCACCGTGCTCGAAGGCGACCTAGAAGTCATCACCCTCAATGGAACCTTTTCCCCTGAGGGCGTGCATCTGCACCTGAGCCTCTCAGATGGGGCCTGCCAGGTCTGGGGAGGCCACCTGGAGCCCGGCACGATCGTGCAGAAAGGGGTCGACCTCCTAATTGGTGTACTGGAGCAACACGGCGTCACCCCTTCGCGCCAAACATCAGAGCCACGGCTGGAGATTGCTGTTCTACCCGGATGCCCCTGGTGCAGCCGCGCTCTACGCATCCTGAGAACCCTGGATCTGCCGCACACCGTCACCACCATCAACGACGACGCAGCCTTCCAGGCGGTGCAACAACGCAGTGGGATGACCACCTTCCCCCAGGTTTTCATCGACGGAACCGTAATTGGTGGCTACGACAAACTCGCCGCCATGCAAGCCGCCGGTGAACTCGACGCCCTCCGCTGAGCCAACGGAGCAGCCGCCCTTCTGGTCGCTGAAACCATGGTGGTGCCAACCCTGGTCCATCGTCTCCACAGGGATGCTTGTGATTGTCGGGTCCTGGGCAATGCTGCATCGCCTCTGGATCAGCCTTCCCCTGGCCTTGGGAGTGTTGACCTGGTGGCTGCTGTTTCTAGTGCTCGTCCCCGCCGCTTACCAGTCCTCTGAACAGCCGAAGCGATGACTACCTCGCCCTTTCGCCGCATCGACCAGAAGTTGTTCGCCCAGGTCGCAGCCGAAGCCCGGCAGCATCCCCGCCTGCGCTTGAACCACAATTTTCACCGGGAACAGGATCCGGTTCAGCGTTTCCTCAACGTGCTGCAGACCGGCACCTATGTGCGCCCCCACCGCCACCGGCGCAACGATTCAGGGACAGGCTTCGAATGCTTCCTCGTGCTGCAGGGAGCCATCGGGCTGCTGCTCTTCAACACGGAGGGAGAAATCCAGCAGCAGCTTCATCTCAACGCCAATGGGCCCACCCATGGCGTTGAGGTGGCAGAAGATCAGTTCCACACCCTGGTTGCCCTGGAAACCGACAGCGTGATCTTTGAGCTGAGACAGGGGCCATATCAGCCCACTCAAGACAAAGACTTCCTCTGCCGCTTCCCTCAGGAGGGCACAGAAGAAGCCGCCGCGCAGGAGGCGCATTGGCGCGACTTGCTCTCAGGATCAACTCTGGCGTGACGCTTCACGGGAACGCTGCTTCTCATCCAGAAGTTCCCCCTCAAGCTGCTCGATCAGACGGCTAACCAACGCCTGAAATTCCGGTTGGCAGCCACGGAACGCCGCCTTGTGACGGATCGGCTCGTTGCGCATGCGCAGATCCGTGAGCATCAGCTGCAGCGAATCAATCCGGGCGTTGGAATTCATTGGCTGCGTCAGAGTTCCTAAAGGAGGTTATGACGCAGATGTTTCAAAGCTCCAGCTCACGAAGCAGCCTGTTTTGCGTCTTCCGGCCGAGGATGGCATGGGCCGCCATGGCGCCACTGGCAGCCACAGGAGGAATTCCGATGCCAGGAAAGGTGCTGGCACCACAAAGCCAGAAATTGGCTAGGGGAGTCATCACGCCAGGGAAGAGTCCTTCAGCCGCTGAAACGGCAGGGCCGTAACTGCCGTGATGCACATTGAGGAAATGGCTGTGGGTCAGCGGCGTTCCCTCCATGATCAGCTCGCAGCGCTCGCGGATGTCGGGAATACGTCGCTCGAGCACCCTCCAGAACACAGCACATCGCTCCCGTTTCCTCTGCTGATACGCCGCACTGCCGCGCTCCAGATCGGCCCAGAGCTCCCACGGCTCGCTGGCCGGGGTGTAGGCATGCAACACATGGCGCCCTGCTGGTGCCATGGAGGGATCCAACACAGATGGAATCGACAACACCACGGCATTTCGCTCAGCGACGATCCCACGCTCCCAGTCATCGACCCAAGCTGTGTGGATCGGTAGATCCTCCAGCCCCGTGGCATCAAAGCCCAGATGCAGGTGCAGAAAGCCGTTGCAGGCCGGGGTAGCCTGACGCTGATGCTGCCATTTCGGCGCAACGCACTCTGGCAGCAAAGCAAGGGTCGACCAGATGTCTGCATTACAGATCACCTGCCGCGCCGCGATCTGCGTTCCATCGGCCAGTGTCACACCCAGGGCACGATCCCCCTCCACCCGCAGCTGATGCACCGCCGCACCCGTGTGCAGGCTGCCACCGTGGGCCTTCAATCCACGCACCAAGGCTTCGACCACCGCAGCACTGCCGCCGACGGGGTAGTCGAGATGGGCTTCCGGTTCAAACCACTCTCCAAAGAGTGTGGCCATAGCCGCTGCGTTGGTGTCTCCCATCGACATGCCGCTGATCAGGAAGGAGAGGAGATCCACCCAATGGCGCAGGAAGGAATCGGTGAGATATCGATCCACCAGGGGTCCGAAGGAACCGGAGAGGTGACGCATCGCCGCAAGGTGGGGCAACAGGCTCCCGCCGCGCTTCAGCAGTTGCGCCATGCCATCTACCCCTGGACGCAGGGACAGCAACGGCAGAGCATCGGCGGCGGCAGCAATCGGCCGAAGCGCTTCGACAAAACGCCGCCATTCGGCGGCCACTTCGGGGCCACGCAAACTGCGAACCAAAGCCTCGAAATCATCGTGCCCAACGGCGATGCGCAGATCACCTTCGGGCAAGAGCACATCCCAGGTGCGATAGGGGATCACCTCCAATGTCTGCCCAAGCGCACGCAGCACCTGGGCCAATGGATTGGTGCTGGGCCAACGCCCCAGACCACTCCATAGGGATGGACCGGATTCAAAGTGATAACCCTGGCGTTGAAAGCCATGGGCCGCCCCACCCGGTTGGTGATGGGCTTCCAGCACCAGCACCTCGCGGCCGGCGCGTGCACATAGGCCAGCGGCACATAATCCACCGATGCCGCTGCCGATCACCAGAACGTCGACGTCGCTTCTGATCATCCGCTTGGCATCCGCGTCATCATTGTGGTGAGTGGCGCTAGACGATGCGTGGCCGACTGCTGCTTCCACTACTGATCCTGGCGTTGGCCTGGGGTCAAGAGCTGATCGATCAGGTGATCTTTGCGGGGCAGTGGAACCTGCCGATGGGTCCGGATCAACCGTGGTGGGGAGTTATCACAGCGCCGTTTAGCCATGCCGGCTTCGGGCATCTGATCTCTAACAGCCTTGCGTTTCTGCCCCTGAGCTGGCTGGTGCTGAGCAGGGGGATGCGCGATTACCTAAGCATCTGGCTGTCGGTGCTCCTGATCAACATTCCCGTTGCCCTTTTCTGGCCCACCCGCAGCCATGGACTCTCGGGCGTGGTCTACGGAATGTTGGGCTACCTGCTGCTGATTGGCTGGCTGGAACGTCGCATCTTGCCCATTGTCCTGGGCCTAGTGGCCTTCTGGCTCTACGGCTCAGCCCTGATCGCCTTGATTCCCGGCGTTTCACCCGCCAGCGTCAGCTGGATAGGCCACAGCGCAGGGTTCATAGGCGGATTGGTGGCGGCTCTTGCGATGAACCGCGAGCCCTCCGCCGGTTAATGTCAGCCCTGAGAGAAAACTGCGTCTAGAAACGCCAAAGGGCGTTCCATGGTGGCGGAGTACCCCAGCAAACTTTGATCGCGGTGGCAGTAGATCACGCTGTCATCCACATCGAGCAGCAAGGTCGCACCGCGCTGGGTGATGTAGTCATCACAGGGCACATAGGTGCGCCAGTTCCGGAGCACTTCATTCATGTTGCGCAGCCGCTTGGTGGCAAGCTCAAATGGTCGTTGGAACCCCGCGCCACCTGCCCGACGGAACAGAGCGCCACGGAAGCGCGGCAGAGGAAACGCTTCGACCCACTCGTCGTCTTCGAAGATTTGGGGAGCAGAGCGATCCCCGATGTAACCGCGCAGCACCTCGCGCAGAGTGCCCGGCGAGCCCACGCCGGCGCACATCAGCAGAAAGCCAGGCCATGGCCCACCGGGGAACTGCAATCCAGACTCCAAGCCCATAGAGTCATGCAACTCCGGTGATGCATCGGCGATGAGCTGCCGCAGTGGGAACCCGGTGAAGGAAGCGAACCGCTCGGCACTGGCCTCGCTGCCAATGCCAAACAACTGAACCTTGACCCCAACAACCGCCAACTGGGGAAGCTTCGGCACCAATGCCTGGGCATATTCGATCGAGTCGAAGTCTCCCAACTGGCCCAAGACAACAACAAGGCGCTTGCAGCGGCTATCCATGCCAGGAATTCCGGACAGGCGCTGAAGTAATGGGTCGATTGGAATCATCGCGACAGAATGACATTTCGCCGCCGAGAACGTGGCTTGCTAATGCGCGTGGCCTGAGAGACTCAAACCAAACGAACGAAGCAGGTGGGCAAAAAATCTGGCTTCACAACTGCAGAGATCGAGGAGATCAAGCGTCTGTATTTGCAAGAAGGGCGATCGATCCTCCAGATCCCCAAGATCCTGGGCAAAGGCAGCGAAAACTCCGTGCGAAATGCACTGCACAAGGCTCGGGTCAAGCATGCGCCCGAAGAACGCACCAAGCTTGAGCGATTCAAGCCAGATCAAGTCTTTGGCAACGTCACCCTTCTAAAACGACTCAAAAAAGCAAAAAAACTGAAATTCCACGTCCGATGTTCATGTGGCTATGAATTTGACGTGGATCCATTTCGGCTGACCTTGCCGGAGCACCACAAAGACAGAATTTCTGCATGCCAACGCTGCAGCAATGTGCAAACAGAGGAACGCTCCAAGCCTCAAGTCTGAGAGAAACAATCAAGAACCGTGCACCAGCGCAAGCAAAAGCAACAAAATATTTCAACACCTTCACAACAATCAACACAAAGAGCCGCAAACCGAATCAAGATTTTTCCTGTCCAGGCAGGAAAAAGCGACGATATTTGCATCTAGCCACTACGGCCTTAATAATGGCTATAGGACAAGGTATCAGACGGAACCTTGCAGCTTTTTTTGCGACGATGTAGAAACCAAAAAGTTTTTATTCATCCCTAATTCGTCGATGGAAGTCACTTTCTTGGGCAACAAATATGCGAAATCACAAGTAACATCGGTCAGACCAACCGTTCAACTCAAATATATGGGAAAAAGCTATTTCGCTGAGCAAATCAAATCCGTTCGCAATTCCGTTGTTCTGACCTGCCGCGGCGTCTCTTACTCGAGATTCTGACAAGCGCTTTGGGCCTAGGCCCTGACGATGCAGCAGGGACTACTGCTTAACGGTGCAGAATCAGCAAAATGATGCGATGAGATTTCTGATTACAGCCCTTATCGCGTCTTGCGCTTTGGCATCGCCGGCGCGGAGTTCAGAACCAGTTCCCCTTGTTGTGATTCCCTTTGATGCTTCATGGGGGTCGCGGCGTCTTCCCATCCAGCCCGCAGCTCTGTTGCCCCCGCCGCCAGTCCCCGCCTTGAGTCAAGCCTCAGAAGCTGATGCTGAACCAAAATCGCGGAGCCAACGCTGGTGCCGCGGTCGTTGCTGAACGCACCACACCAGACACTCGAGATGCGACAAGCGGGCTTGTCAACCGCCATCCTCCTGTTGGGCTCCATCGCTGTGGCGGGCGGCACCGGGCCACAGTCCAGGGGCCGCTCCAGGAGTTTGCCACCGCCGAGGCGATGGTGATCCCAAGGGGGCAACGATTACTGATACACAGTGCAAAAGCATTGATGTCAGAGCCAGCAGCAGCTTTCATTGCACCATCACATACAGCCCCTGAGCTGATTGATGAAGGGTTTGTGTTTGGCGTTGCTGATGTTGGGCTTACCAGCAGCAGGGCGTGCCGAATTTGATCAGTGTCTGTTGATCGATCAGGTACTGAATCGCCTTGGCAACGCCATGGCGATCAATCGGGCGATCATTGCTGAATGCAGTGACAGCAGTGCCGTTGCGGCTGCAAGCAGAGCTCTGGCCCAACAGAACGACAGCTACCGACGCACCAAGCGCCAACGCTCCAAAGCAGGCTGTGATGGCAGGGGACGGTAATGACTGAGTGACTGACTGACTGACTCCAGGCAAGCTGGTTAAATCTGATTGAGAGATCTTGGCCGTCACCGTCTGCCAGAACTGCGGAAGCCGTCGGTTTCGTTCCGACCGATCGATGGGCGGTCGGCTGGTCTGTCAAGACTGCGGCACTCCTGCTGGGAGCCGAGCTATCCGAGCAACGCCCCGGATAAGCCGACGCAATAGCGGAAAGTTCTGGTTTGTGATCCTACTGATCGCGGTGATCGTGCTGGTGGTGGTCACGTCGTGAGCAGCTGCACAACCTCGGCCGTATTCGCCGACAAGGGCTTGGCGGCCAACTGCTCGATGGCCTGATGCATGACTGTTTGGCGCTCGGGACCGTAACTGCCGCAGCGGCTAAACACCTTAGCCATCCGTGAGGCGGTGATCGGATTGCGGGAATCGACCGCTGCAATTTGCTCCGCCATGAACAGATAACCACTGCCGTCGGTGGCATGAAACGCCTGAACATTGGCGGTGAATCCACCGAGAACAGCGCGAAGGGAATTGGGCGCAAGGGGATCGAAGCGCGGGTGCTCCAAAAGTTGCTGAACCCGCTCCAAAGCGTTGGACCTTGGGGCTGATGCCTCCATCGCAAACCAGGCGTCCAGGATCACAGGCTTGTCTTTCCAACGGTCGTAAAACAGAGACATCGCCAAATCACGCTCAGCGCTATCCAGCGGAAGCAACGCCCGAAGGGCTCCCCGCGCCAGGGTCATCGAAGGGC
>QCSL01000033.1 GCA_003209165.1 Synechococcus sp. AG-670-B23
TACGTTTCAAATGGAGGTCACCGCGATGCCAACGCGTTTTACCGAACAAAGCCAGCGTTTCCGCCCCAATTCAAACGAAGAACAAGTCCTGCAAAAAGCACGAGAACACTTCGAAGCCACGCTGATTGGCGTGCAGGGGGAACTCGCCGGCAGCGTTGCAGCGATGGAACATCGCAGATCTGACGACGCCCTCAACTACGGCGAGATCTTCCTGAGGGACAACGTCCCCGTGATGATCTACCTGATGCTGGAGGGCCGCTTCGCCATCGTGAAGCAGTTTTTGAGCGTCAGCCTTCAGCTCCAAAGCACCAACGTTCAAACGCGCGGCATCTTCCCCACCAGTTTTGTGGAAGAGAAAGGAGAACTGGTTGCGGATTACGGCCAACGCTCAATTGGTCGAATCACCTCAGTGGACGCAAGCCTGTGGTGGCCGATTCTCTGCTGGATCTATGTAAAACGCAGTGGAGACAACGACTTCGGTCGCAGTCCTGAGGTGCAACGCGGTTTACAACTGCTGCTCGATCTTGTTCTTCACCCCAGTTTCGAGGGCACGCCAGTTCTGTTCGTTCCCGACTGCGCCTTCATGATTGATCGCCCCATGGACGTCTGGGGCGCTCCACTGGAGGTGGAAGTGCTGCTTTTCGCTGCTCTTCGAAGCTGCGTTGGATTGATGGAACTCTGCCAACGCCATGAGAACAGCGTTCTCTTGGGGGAACGACTGCGCCTGAGCCGGCAGTGGACCCATGACTTACGGCAGTTCCTGCTGAAGCACTACTGGGTCACCAGCAAAACGATGCAAGTGCTTCGGCGACGGCCAACTGAGCAGTACGGCGAAAACCAGCACCAAAATGAATTCAACGTTCAACCGCAGGTCATACCCGACTGGTTGCAGGACTGGCTGGAGAACAGAGGCGGTTACATGATCGGGAACATGAGGACCGGTCGACCGGATTTTCGCTTCTACTCCTTAGGGAATTCCCTGGCATCGCTGTTCGGGTTACTGACCGCACCACAGCAGCGGGCCATGTTTCGACTGGTGCTGCACAACCGGGACCACCTCATGGCCCAGATGCCGATGCGAATCTGTCATCCGCCGATGGAAGGGGTGGAGTGGGAAAACAAGACGGGCTCCGATCCTAAAAACTGGCCCTGGAGTTATCACAACGGTGGCCACTGGCCAAGCCTGCTCTGGTTTTTCGGAGCATCCATCCTTCTGCACGAACGCCTGAATCCCCAAGCCGACGTGTTGCTGATGGGGCAAATGAAAATCCTCTTGGACGAGTGCTACTGGAGCCATCTCAATCAGTTGCCCCGTCAGCAATGGGCTGAATACTTTGACGGCCCCACGGGTACCTGGGTTGGGCAGCAGTCACGCACCTATCAGACCTGGACCATCGTTGGTTTTCTGCTGATGCACCACTTTCTCCACGTCAACCCAGACGATGTGCTGATGCTGAACCTCGACGAATCGATGGGGAACTGACGAATCACGGAAGCAATGTCATAAAAAACCCCGACTCGATGAGCCGGGGTGAAGTGGTTGAACTCGAACAAATAATTCAGAAGAGTCCGAGGGTGAGGGACTTGTCTATCGGAAGTGCAGCACCGATACCGAGATAGATGGTGACCAAGGTTCCGGTAAGGAACACGGTCATTGCAACGGGACGACGGAAGGGATTTTGGAACTTGTTGAAGCTCTCGATGAAAGGAACAAGCATCAAACCAAGAGGAACCAGGGTTTGCAGAGCAATACCCAGAAGCTTGTTGGGAACGACCCGGAGGATCTGGAAGACAGGATAGAGATACCACTCAGGAAGAATTTCCAGAGGAGTAGCGAAGGGATCAGCCTTGTCAGCGAGCATTGCTGGATCCAAAACGGCAAGACCCACTACACAGGCGATCGTGCCGAGGATCACCACCGGGAAGATGTAGAGGAGATCGTTGGGCCAGGCGGGCTCTCCGTAATAGTTGTGACCCATGCCCTTGGCGAGCTTGGCCCGCATCTTGGGATCAGAGAGGTCAGGCTTCTTGAGAATGTGCATCAGTTTGTCCAGGTGTTAAGGGAACAATAGGAACGCAGATCACAAGGGACCAGAAATGCCCTGCTTCCGAATCATCAAGAAGTGCATGAGCATAAACACTGCCAGCAACCAAGGCATCACGAAGGTGTGCAGGCTGTAGAAGCGCGTAAGGGTGGATTGTCCAACACTTTCGCCACCTCGGAGCAGCTCGACCATGAAATCGCCGACAAAAGGGATGGCGGCAGGAACGCCGGAGACGATCTTCACTGCCCAGTATCCAACCTGATCCCAAGGTAGGGAATAACCGGTCACACCGAAAGACACTGTGATTACAGCCATGGTCACACCTGTGACCCAGGTGAGCTCACGGGGACGCTTGAAACCGCCAGTGAGATAAACGCGAAACACGTGAAGGATAAGCATCAGCACCATCATTGAGGCGCTCCAGCGGTGCACGGAGCGAATCAACCAACCGAAGCTGACGTCAGTCATCAAGTACTCAACCGACTTGTAAGCCTCAGCAACAGTGGGCTTGTAATAGAAGGTCATCGCGAACCCAGTCGCGAATTGGATCAGGAAGCACACCAACGTGATTCCCCCCAGGCAATAGAAGATGTTGACGTGAGGGGGCACGTACTTGGAACCAATGTCGTCAGCAATGTCCTGGATCTCCAGACGTTCCTGGAACCAGTCGTAAACCGGTGATGAGTTCGCCATGCACAAGCGGGCTCGAGTTGCGAAAGTCTACTGAGCACGCTTCTGCCATCGAGGCGAACCCTCCGCGATGTATCCAACTGTTAACGATCTTTCAGACTGGCTGCGGCGCAAAGGGTTTCGAGCACTGCGCCAACTGATCACAGCCGCTCTTTGCTGCTTTTTGGTGCTTGGCAACGTGTGCACAGCCGTTGCACTCAGCGATACGCAACAGCTCGTCGTGGACAGCTGGCGCCTCGTAAACCAGGGCTTTTGGAACTCCGAGCAACTGGATGCGGTCCGCTGGCGGCGTCAACGCCAGAAGGCCATGGAACGCAGCATAGAGAGCAGTGACGATGCCTATGCAGCCATTGAATCCATGCTGGCTCAGCTGGGCGACCCTTACACCAGGCTGCTTCGTCCAGAGGACTACACGGCGCTGAAGAACAGCACCAGCGGCAACCTCAGCGGTGTGGGCTTGCAACTGGGGCCGGATGAAAGCGGCAAAGGCGTTGTAGTGATTTCGGCCTTGGAAGGTTCACCCGCCGGGGATGCGGAGATCACCAGTGGGACTCAGCTGCTGTCTGTAGATGGCAGGGCTGTGATGGATCTAGGTCTTGAAGGAACCGTGGCAGCGCTGCGGGGAGACGTTGGATCGCAGGTGGTGCTGACACTGGACTACAGCAACGGAGAAACCAACGAACTGACCCTTGAACGCCGCAGCATGGATCTCAGACCAGTTCGCACACGGCGCTTGCGCAGCGGCAGTCACACCCTTGGCTATCTGCGGATCACCCAGTTCAGCGACGGCGTACCGGAACAGGTGAAGGAAGCACTCACAGAACTCCAGAACAAGGACATCGAAGGATTGGTTCTCGATCTCCGCAACAACTCAGGCGGTTTAGTGAGCGCTGGATTGGCGGTTGCCGACGACTTCCTTTCCGGTGACGCCATCGTTGAAACCCGCAACCGCGAAGGGATCAATGACACCATCCATGCCAGTCTCCAAACGGTCTACGACGGACCGATGGTCACCCTCGTTAACGGAGGAACGGCCAGTGCGAGTGAAATCCTGGCTGGGGCCCTTCAAGACAACGAACGCGCCACCCTGCTCGGAGGCCAAACGTTTGGGAAAGGGCTGATTCAAACGCTGACCAACCTCAGTGATGGCAGCGGCCTCGCAGTAACCGTTGCCGGGTACGTGACGCCGACTGGAAGGGACATCCAAGGTGAAGGCATCGCACCCGATCGTGTGTTATCGGATCCGGAACCCCTGAATCCAGGTGGTGAAGGTGATCGCTGGCTCTCGGAAGCCGAGCAATGGATGGAGGCCCTACTTGAACAACCCGCTGACGACTCCGAGGCATGAGCCAGAGGACCTATCACGACCCTTTGCATCGGGGCATCGGTCTTGACCGCCAAGCTCCAGCCGAGGGGATGGTGATGGATCTGGTGGACACGGCGCCGTTCCAGCGCCTGCGCCGCATCCGCCAGCTGGGCCCGGCTTACCTCACCTTTCACAGCGCCGAATCCAGTCGGTTCACTCACTCACTTGGCGTCTTTCATCTGGCGCGTCGTGCTTTTGAGCGAATGCTGCCATTGGCACCAAAGCTGGAGACGTACCGCGGGCTGCTGTACGGGGCCGCTTTGCTGCATGACATCGGCCATGGACCGTTGAGCCACACCGGCGAAGAAATGTTCGGCCTGCGCCACGAAGCGTGGTCAGCGCGAGTGATCCGGCATCACCCACAAATTCGTGACTGTCTGGAGAGCCATAAATCCGGCACAGCTGAAGCTGTGGCGAATCTGCTTGAGCATGGCCGCAGCCCACATCCCTTGATCAAGCACCTGGTGAGCAGCCAGCTGGATTGCGACCGCCTCGACTATCTACTGCGCGACAGCTACAGCACCGGAACACGCTACGGGCAGCTGGATCTTGACCGGATCCTGGGAGCACTGACCCTGGCCCCTGACGGGGACCTGGCCATTCATCCCAAGGGGCTGATGGCGGTGGAGCACTACCTGGTGGTGAGGAATCTCATGTACCGGAGCGTCTACAACCACCGGCTCAATGTGGTGTGCAATTGGCTGCTTGAAAAACTGATCCTGACGGCACGACAACTGGGCCCTGAGCAGGTGTGGGCTGATGAGGTAATGGCCAGCTGGCTGTGGCAACCGGACAAGATCCGCTTGGAGGACTTCCTCGCCAACGACGATCAACGCACGGGCTATCACCTCCAGCGCTGGCAAGCCGAAGCCCCAAAAGCCCTTTCTGAACTGAGCGGGCGTTTTCTGGATCGACGCCTGCTCAAAGCGACGGCCGTCGAGCATCTTCCACCAGCTGATCAACTGCAATTGCTCGCGACAGCAAGGCGTTTGGCCAATCGTCATGGCCACGACCCGGAACTCTGCTGCGGATTGCGTCATCAACAGCTGCGCGGATACCACCCATACCAAGGCGGCTTGCGCCTCTGGGACGGGCAGCAGCTCCAAGCCCTGGAGAAGGCCTCTCCCCTGGTCTCCAGTCTTGCGACCCCTGCGGCAACATCATGGCTGATTCACCCGCGTGACATCAGTTCCAAGCTCAGACAGGAGATGGACGTTGAATGGCCCCGATCAGCAGCAGGGTGAGATAGCCATGACATTAAGGCTTCCCGACCAGCGCCTTGATCACTGGAGGGATCGTTTGCCTGATCTGCTGAACAGATATTCCCAACCGATCGTTGATCTAGATTGCGGGGACTGGATGCTCAACTGCAGCGACCTCGCGGATTTGTGCGCCGCCGTCACCGAGGCAGGCCATCAACTCGGACGAATCACCAGCCGGGTTCCCGAAACCATTGTGAGTGCCTCAGCCTTGGGACTGGACGCGAGCCGATCCAACACGCCTTCCAACACTGAAGATCGGCCAAATCCAGCTGTTACGGGCCCTTCAGACCTGTTGTTTCACCACGGCACCCTGCGCTCCGGAGACCATCTCCAAAGCGACCGCAGCATACTTCTTTTCGGCGATGTGAATCCAGGAGCACGGATCAGTTCAACCGCTGACGTTTTGGTGTGGGGTCGCCTGCGGGGCGTGGCCCACGCCGGATGCGAGGGGTCGACGACCGCGAAAATCGTTGCCCTTCAGCTGCGGCCGCTGCAACTGAGGATTGCTGATGTTGTGGCCCGGGGCCCCGATGATCTTCCCCAAGTTGGTTTAGCCGAACAAGCTCAACTCAAGGACGGCGTGATCGCTATAGAACCCGCCGTCATTCAGAGCTTGCAAAAACGCTGACGTCGTTGTCAGAGCCAAAAGCCAGATTATTCTGGCCGCACCAAAGCAGAACCCTGGTGTCGACGACCCGAACCATCCTCATCTGTTCTGGCAAGGGCGGTGTCGGAAAAACAACGACCACGGCAAACCTAGGTATCGCCCTTGCCCGCCAAGGCGCCAAAACCGTGGTTCTTGACGCGGACTTCGGCCTGAGGAACCTCGATCTGCTCCTGGGCCTGGAAAACCGCATCGTTTACACCGCCCAGGAGGTGCTGGCGGAGACATGCCGGCTTGAGCAAGCCCTGGTGAAACACAAGCAGGAGCCCAATCTGGCCTTGCTGCCTGCAGGCAACCCTCGGATGCTCGAGTGGCTCAAGCCCAAGGACATGCAGGCAATTGTTGCCCTGCTGGAACGCCAGTTCGATTACGTGTTGATCGACTGTCCAGCAGGCATTGAAGACGGATTTAAAAATGCAGCCGCCGCCGCCCGAGAAGCTGTGGTGATCACCACCCCGGAAGTGGCCGCCGTACGGGACGCTGATCGAGTAATTGGACTGCTGAATACAAAAGGCGTGCAGCCGGTGCAACTGGTGCTCAACAGGGTGCGGCCGAAGATGATGTCGAACCAGGAAATGCTCTCGGTTGACGATGTCACCGACATCCTGGCTCTACCTCTTTTAGGCCTTGTTTTTGAAGACGAGCAGGTCATTGTGAGCACCAACCGAGGAGAACCCTTGACCCTGAGCGATTCGTCCTCCCCAGCGGCGCAGGCCTACGGCAACATCGCTCAACGTCTTCAGGGCGAAGACATACCCCTAATGGATCCCTCCCAAGCCCGCCGCGGCCTCCGCGCAAGGATGCGCAAGCTGATGCAAACCCGGATTTTCTGAGGCGATGACACTCAAGGATTTCATCGACAAACTCCTGCGCCGTCAGCCCGCCAGTGCAGAAACAGCCAAAGAGCGTCTTCAGCTGGTGCTGGCCCACGACCGCAGCGACCTCAATCCTGAGCTGCTCGAGCAAATGCGCCGCGAGATCCTCGAAGTGGTGGCCCGCTATGTGGAAATCGACCTCGCAGAAGGTGATGTGAGCCTGGAGACGGAAGACCGCGTCACCGCCCTGGTGGCCAACCTGCCGATCCGTCGCTCGATCGCCCAACCTTCGAAGGGTGGAACCCTTTGAGCAGTGATCTGCTTAGGCTTGAAACCTCACATCCTGAATCGCCTCACCCCCGCTGAACAGCGGGTGGTGCTGTTGTTGCTCGAAGGCCTCAACAACCGGGCCATAGCCCAGCGATAGGTGATTAGTCACCGCATCGTTGAGTGCTACATCGGTAGGGCAATCCGAAAGAGCGGTTGTCGCAATCGACTCGTGCTGGTGCTTTGGCTGATCAGGGATATAGACCCTGCATTAAATCGCCAGGCAGCCGGTACGATGCAGGCCATGCCGGCTTAGCTCAGTGGTAGAGCAGCGCTTTTGTAAAGCGAAGGCCATCGGTTCAAATCCGTTAGCCGGCTTGATCTGGATCAGGACAATGAACTGTGGTCTGTTTCGCCCGCGAAAAGCCAGAGGAGGATCAACCCCAACAACCAGGGGAGAAGATTCAGTTGAAGCGTCCAGGTGAAAAGAGGTTCCAGGGGTTCCAAGACCCAATGAAGCAATGCCATCACAAGCAGGCAGAGCCCAACAAGAGAGATCACTCGAGCACCTCAACCCCTGCGGGAATCACAGCACCCCGTCGCACCATACGCCAGCATCCGTCCTCAACCCAAACCAACACCGTGCTTGCCTGGCCCGAGGGTTGAGTCCAGGGCTGAGGACCCAGCTGGGCCACATCAGGGAAAACCAGCGCCGCCTCCGCTGAGGTCATGCTGGCGAGTTCCCCGGAGCGATTGGCACTTGTGGTGGCCAACGGACCGCTGATCTGCAACAAGGCGCGGGTCTGCTCACAGGCCGGAATGCGGCAGCCCAGCGTTGTGCCTCCTGGGTTGAGATAACGGCCGACGCCGCCCTCACGGGCAGGCAGCACCAGGGTGAGCGCTCCAGGCCAATAGCGCTCAGCCAAGGCTGCAACCTCCCGATGGCACGGAACCGCAACCTCGTGGAGCAAGTCGTTCACTGATGCTCCCATCAGAATGAGGGGCTTATCGGCTGGTCTGCGTTTCAAGCGCCAGAGGATCTGCGCTTGATCGGGAAGCACCGCCAGTCCCGGCAGGGTGTCGGTGGGAATGATGGCGGCTTCGCCGGCACGAAGCCGCTGCACCAGATCGGGGGCGGCAACAACCGGAGTGGGCATGAATCCTTCCTTCATCACTGGGGTTGCATCAGCTTGTTGCGGCAGGTTTGCGAGCAAGCGCAAAGCGAAGAGTCCCCTCAAGATCAGCAGCCGCGCTGACCTGCACCAAGCCGGCATCCCGCATCAGCTGGATCACCAGAATGCTCTGGTCGTGGTGGTGCTCGAGCAGAAGCCAGCCACCGGGCGATAGCCCCGTTGATGCTCCATCCACCACGGCGCGGATCGCATCCAAGCCATCCTCTCCTCCATGCAACGCCATATGGGGTTCATGGTCCCGAACCACAGCCTCAAGACCATCAACCACAGAACTTGGGATGTACGGAGGATTGCTGACCACCAGATCCAGCCTCCCCCACCAAACCTTGAGGGGAGTCCACCATGAACCGAGATGCAGCGAACAGTAGTGGTGCGGGGCACAACGCTGGAGATTGCGTTCTGCCAAACGCAGAGCATCGGAACTGAGGTCGACGCCATGCCCCGGTGAAGTCGGCCAGGCGCGGGCCAAACTCACAGCGAGAGGTCCTGAGCCTGTGCCGAGGTCAGCCCAGCGGGCAGGAGGGGTGGTTTTGAACTGGCTCAGGGCCAGATCCACCAGCACTTCCGTTTCCTGACGGGGAATCAACGCAGCGGGGGATGACTCGAGCAGAACGTCCCGCCAAGGACATAGCCCTACCAAGTGCTGCAGAGGAACATTCCCTTGAAGGTGTTGCTCCCACAACTGAGAGAGCACCTCGAGGGACTGCTCCAGGGAGATGGTGCGCGTGGGGTCCAGCAACAACCGCTGCAGGCTGGCCCAGCGAACGCCACCGGCCAGATCAAGCAACCAATCGAGATCAACCGCGGAACCACCGTGGGCGAGTTGTTGGCGCCGCCACTGCAAAAGATCAGTGCCGGCCACGGTTTTGCAGTGTGTCAAGGCCGAGGCTTGCGCCAATGCAATCCAGACTCACACAGCAGTTCACCGTGACCCTCAAGCAGCAAAAGCTGGGAGACCAGCTCAGCAGGAGAACACTGCAAACGAAGCAGCAACTGCTCAAGGGACGCCCCGGAACCGATGGCCTCCATCAGCGGTTGGTGCTAGCCGCGTGAATCCTCCGACCTCAACGGGCCATCACCAAGACAATCAAGTAGATCCTCGTGGTGAATCAAGGCTGTCGCTCGATCCAATAGCAAAGCATTACTGCCCCGACAAGACCAAGGGCGGGCATCACCAGGAATAACCCACACCGGGCAATGCATCCGTCTCGCCCAGCGGGCCGAAATCAGTGCTCCGCTGCGTTGAGGACACTCAACCACCACAAGTGCTTTGGCAAAGGCCACCAGCCAACGATTCCATGCAGCGAGGTGCCCTGAATTAACACGACAGCCCGACCGGGTTGGACTCACCAACAGCCCTTGCCTGCCGACCTACTGTTGCGACGATCGGTGGTGGGCTGGATAAACACGATCCAACGCTGTCCCCAACACCGCAATAGGTGCATCGTTTCTGACCAAACAGCCGCGATGGGCTGCAGCATCAATCCCTTTGGCAAGCCCACTGAGGATGGGCCACCCCGCCTCGGCGAGAGCGCGTCCCAGTCCTTCAGCCATCACAAGGCCATGGTCCGAGGCGGAGCGGGTACCCACCACCGCAAGAGCTGTTCGGGCATTCAAATGCGGAGGCAGCGATCGATCCCCCTCGACGTACAGCCCGTCAGGAGGGGGATCCAGGTCATTCAAACAACAGTGCCAGGCAGAGTCACCCGGCAAAAGGGCACAAGTAGGAACATCAAGGTTCGGCTCAATCCCGTGCTCGCTCCTGTAACTCTCAGCGGCTCGCGAACAGAGCGACGGCCAAGCCAGCGTCTGGCCATCTGGCCAAGGCGTTCCATCGGCCAACCCCAGATCTGATCGGGCCCGTGGCTTAATCGCGGCAAAGCCTGCGCAGATCCGCCATGCGCGAGTTGCCCAACCCCGGGCAACAGGTCCAGAGCCAGCACCACCCCCGCACAAGCCTTGAGAAAGTACGTTTGCACTAGTACAGCATCGGGGCTCCACGGCTCAATTCAGAGGTCTTGGCTCACCAGTTGATCCATCACCTCCTGCAGCTGCGCAGGCACGCGCCTCAGCAAGCGGCCCTCACGCACCATCACAAGATTCACCATCGCCTCCGCAACCACCATGTCTCTGCAGACAAAGCGAGAGGCCCATGGCCAGCGCACACCCTGCTGACCAGCGCAATAGCTTTCAACACTCACCTCATCGCCGTGACGGAGCGGATGGAGGTAATCCAAATGAAGAGTCACAACCGGCATATCGACACCCATCGCCGTCATCGCGGCATAGCCCAGGCCAGCAGCCTGCAGGGCCTCCACCCTGGCTTCTTCCAGCCACTGCACATAGGCCCCATGCCACATCACACCGGCGTAATCGGTGTGATGTGGGAGCACACGCTTGGTCAAGGTCCACATGGTCCGCGTAACGCTGTGACATCAGCTTGTCTCCACGGAGGAAAGCACCCATAGGCTTCCGCAAAGGCTGCTTCAACTCCCTGTGTTCAGGAACCTCTTGATTGCCGACTCTGGCAAGGGTCACGTCGAGGAAATGATCCGGATGCTCCAGGACATTCCCAGCCTAAAGGCCGCAAAAATCAACTTGCTTCATGTGGTCTCGGAACAGAGCAAGTCTCAATCCGACGGCCATCGCGCCGAGGCAGAAAATCTTTTGAAAAGCGCGATCACGCGCATGGGACTCAGCCCCTCAAGCGTGTGCACCTTGATCCGCGATGGCGACACCAAGCAGACGGTTCTCAAGGTTGCCGACGAGGTTCAAGCTGACCTGATCGTGATGGGATCCCGCGGACTGGGACGACTTCAGTCGATTCTGGCCAACAGCACCAGCCAGTACGTCTTTCAACTTTCCACGCGGCCGATGCTGCTGGTGCGGGACGACCTCTACGTCAAACACATCAATCGCGTCATGGTGACGATCGACGGAACAGGCGTGGGGGACGATGCCCTTCGTACAGCCTGCGAACTGGTGCGTGAAATCCCCGGCGGAACCCTGACCGGTGTTCATGTCGTTCGTCAGGAATCAGCACCCTCTCGGGGAGGTCGCACCAAAGCGGACGAAGTTCTCGATGCTGCTGTTCAGCGGGGAAGGGGTTTCGGCGTTGAGATGAAAGCCATCCACACTGAAGGCAAAGACATAGGTCGAAGCGTTTGCCTGGCTGCATCAGAGTGCAATTCCGACCTGGTGGTCATCGCGTCTCAAGACCGACGACCTCTGGTTGCAAGGGGTTTGGTGGATTTGGACAAACTGCTGGGCGGATCAGTCAGCGACTACATCCGGGTCCACGCACCAGCACCTGTGCTGCTGGTGCGCGAACCGGAAAAAGGCTGAATCAAGCCTCATTGTTCTGCGTGCCGATGTAGAGCACGATCAGGAAGATCGCCGGAACCAGGATGAATAGGAGGCTGGCGACGAATCCGAGATCGTTGGTTTCCATGGCCGTTGGAGGGATCCAGGCGAAGGTATCACCGACAAGAGGTCTGAGGAGCGTCTCCCCTAGGCCTCGTCACCGGCGGTAGCAGCCTTGGCATAAGAGCTGTCACCTTCGGCCATGTCCTGGTCCTCATCATCAAGCTCACTAACCGGGGGCTCAGGCCATGCCGTTGGCCCCGCCGGCAGCGGTGCCTGCTTGGCCGCAGCCAACCTCGAGTCAGCATTGGCGAGCCTCACCTGAGGCCGGGTGAGCACCATGACGGACTTCTCAACCAAGGCTTGGCACGCCAAACGCCAGCCCTGGGGTCTGCGACGCAGCTTGCTGTCTTCGACGGCGGTGCGTGCTGTCAGCGCATCCGCGTTCTCTTCGTCGACCACAGAGACGAAACAGGTAATGCATTGGCCACAGCCCCCGCAATTGCCCAGCTGACCCTTCAAGCCATAGAGCTCGATGCCCTCGCGCCGGGCCACCTCACGCAGATTTTCGCCGGGGTAACACTCCACATCACGCCCCTCACGAACAAACCGGATAACGGGCATGAGTTTCCAAGCAACCAATCCCCATCATGGGCCGAAGCATTGCATTTTGTGAACAGCAGGGGCCTCACTTTCTTGTCACTGACCGTTGCGAGCAGGTCACTTTCCCCCCGCCCAATGAACTGAAGCCCTTACGATCACGCATGTCTGACTGCATTAGCAGTTTTGTCCCCCGAACCTGACCCATGGGATTGCCCTGGTATCGGGTGCACACCGTCGTCATTAATGACCCGGGCCGCCTTCTGGCTGTGCACCTCATGCATACAGCCCTCGTAGCCGGCTGGGCCGGCTCCATGGCTCTGTACGAGCTGGCCATTTTCGACCCATCCGACCCTGTCCTGAACCCGATGTGGCGTCAGGGCATGTTTGTGATGCCTTTCATGTCTCGCCTTGGCGTGACAGGCAGCTGGGGTGGATGGAGCATCACCGGCGAAACGGGTGTTGATCCAGGTTTCTGGAGTTTCGAGGGCGTCGCAGCCGCTCACATCGTGTTTTCCGGCCTGATGATGCTGGCCGCCATCTGGCACTGGACCTATTGGGATCTTGAGATATGGCAGGACCCCCGCACAGGCGAACCTGCTCTCGATCTGCCGAAGATCTTCGGCATCCACCTGCTGCTCGCTGGCCTCGGCTGCTTCGGCTTCGGTGCTTTCCACCTGACTGGTGTTTTCGGCCCCGGCATGTGGATTTCTGATCCTTATGCCTTAACCGGCCATCTCGAAGCAGTACAACCATCTTGGGGACCCGAAGGTTTCAACCCCTTCAACCCTGGTGGCATCGTCGCTCACCACATTGCTGCTGGCATCGTTGGCATCATTGCCGGCATTTTCCATATCACCACTCGTCCACCCGAGCGTCTCTATAAAGCGCTCCGAATGGGAAATATAGAGACCGTCTTAGCCAGCGCAATCGCAGCAGTGTTCTTCGCCGCCTTCATCGTGGCTGGAACTATGTGGTACGGCTCAGCAGCAACCCCCGTCGAGCTGTTCGGCCCCACTCGATACCAGTGGGACCAGAGCTACTTCAAAACTGAAATCAACCGTCGCGTCCAAACCGCGATGGACGATGGCGCTACACAGGAAGAAGCTTTTGAGGCCATCCCCGAGAAGCTCGCTTTCTATGACTACGTTGGCAACAGCCCTGCCAAGGGCGGTCTGTTCCGCGTCGGTCCGATGGTGAACGGCGATGGTTTGGCAACTGCTTGGGTTGGCCACATCGCATTCAGCGACAAAGAAGGTCGCAATCTTGAGGTTCGTCGCCTACCGAACTTCTTCGAGAACTTCCCGGTTGTACTGGAAGATGAGCAGGGCATCGTTCGTGCTGACATTCCTTACCGCCGTGCTGAAGCCAAGTTCTCCTTTGAGCAACAAGGCGTAACCGCCAAAGTGTTCGGTGGTGCTCTGGACGGCCAGACCTTCAGCGACCCTGCTGACGTAAAACGTCTTGCCCGTAAAGCTCAACTGGGTGAAGCGTTCGACTTCGACCGTGAGATCTACAACTCTGACGGTACATTCCGCAGCTCGCCGCGCGGCTGGTTCACCTTTGGCCATGCCACCTTCGCGCTGCTGTTCTTCTTCGGCCACATATGGCACGGTGCTCGCACCCTGTATCGCGACGTGTTCGCTGGTATTGATCCCGACCTCGGAGATCAGGTGGAGTTTGGCCTCTTTGCCAAGCTCGGTGACAAAACCACCCGTCGCCTGCCCGAGGGATACGTTCCCCCCGCTGGAACACCCCTCAACTGATCGCCCTTCAGTAACAACACGATGGAAAGCTTCGCTTACGTCCTCATCCTTACCCTCGCGATTGCAACCCTTTTCTTCGCAATCGCTTTCCGCGATCCGCCGAAAATCGGTAAGTGATTTGAACCCTCAAAACCCCGCTAAAGCGGGGTTTTTTCATGCTTTCCATCACCCACCGTCGCAAGCCGGTCTTGCCTACCCGAGGGGATCACAGCAATCTCAAGTCAGCAACAGCCTTCGGCGGAATCCTCAAATGAGACTGATGTCCACCAGGCCCTTCTCAAGTCTCAAATCACTGTCTACAGTTGGTGCAACTTGTTGATGTCTTCGGGGATGCAGTGCCCCTCCTGCCAAAACACAGATAGTCGCGTTCTCGAATCCAGGGCAGCCGATGGAGGACGCAGCGTTAGACGACGGCGCGAATGCCTCAACTGTGAATTTCGCTTCACCACTTATGAGCGGGTTGAGACTGTTCCGATCACAGTGATCAAGCGCAACGGAAACCGAGAAATCTTCAGTCGCAGCAAGTTGTTGCATGGGTTGAATCGAGCTTGCGAGAAAACGGGTTTAGATACGTCTCGGCTCGAATCCCTCGTGGAAGAACTCGAGCTGAAACTTCAGCAACGCTCCGGTAAAGAAGTCAGCAGCACTGAGATCGGTGAATTCGTGCTTCTGGATCTCAAGAAGATCAGCGAAGTCGCCTACATCAGATTCGCATCCGTTTACCGCCAGTTCCGTGGGATTGACGACTTCGTGTCGACACTGGAAACACTGAATGCTGATCAGGAACAGAATCATCTGGCCACCGTGCGTTGAACCCGTGCGTTGAACCCGTGCGTTGAACCCGTGCGTTGAGCAGATGAGCCGTATTCGTACGCCTGGTCTGTAAAGTCGTGAATTATCCATGAAACGTCGGCGGGCGTTTGATGGGACTTTTTCGAACTACCCACCTGAGGTAGACCGCCAGCTCCCAATGTCTGCGACTCCGACAGAAGAACAGATCCAGGATCAAGTTCAGGACGCGAACGCCACAGAAGCCTCTGTAGAAACCGCCGCCGAACAGGCGTTTGAGGGTGAAGACCTGAGCATTCCTGAAGACGTCCCCACCGCGGATGATCCCAGCAGCCGCGCTGCCAGCCGCAGCCTGGACGATGCCGGATTCACCCTTGACGAATTCGCGGCTCTCCTCAGCAAGTACGACTACAACTTCAAGCCTGGCGACATCGTCAACGGCACGGTATTCGCCCTTGAATCAAAGGGCGCCATGATCGACATCGGTGCCAAAACAGCTGCCTTCATGCCGCTGCAAGAGGTGTCGATAAACCGGGTCGAGGGTCTGAGCGACGTGCTTCAGCCCGGCGAGATCCGTGAGTTCTTTATCATGAGTGAGGAGAACGAGGATGGTCAGCTGGCGCTGTCGATCCGTCGGATCGAATACCAGCGGGCATGGGAGCGGGTCCGCCAACTCCAGAAGGAAGATGCCACCATCTATTCCGAGGTGTTTGCGACCAACCGTGGTGGTGCGCTAGTGCGCGTGGAAGGCCTGCGGGGGTTCATCCCCGGCTCCCACATCAGCACCCGCAAGCCAAAGGAAGAACTGGTCGCCGACTTCCTGCCTCTGAAATTCCTCGAGGTAGACGAAGAGCGCAACCGTCTGGTGCTCAGCCATCGCCGCGCCCTGGTGGAGCGGAAGATGAATCGTCTGGAAGTGGGCGAAGTTGTAGTGGGTACCGTCCGCGGCATCAAGCCCTACGGCGCCTTCATCGACATTGGCGGTGTCAGCGGTCTGCTGCACATTTCCGAGATCAGCCACGAGCACATAGAGACACCCCACTCGGTGCTTAACGTGAATGATCAAATGAAAGTGATGATCATTGATCTGGATGCCGAGCGCGGCCGCATTTCACTGTCCACCAAGGCTCTTGAGCCCGAACCCGGCGACATGCTCACCGACCCCCAGAAGGTGTTCGAGAAAGCCGAGGAAATGGCTGCTCGCTACAAGCAGATGCTGATGGAGCAGGCCGAAGAGGGTGAGGATCCGATCAGCTCGATGATGATCTGAGCCTGATGGCCCAACTCCTGCTGAAGGAAAATCCCATCTGCAATTGCCAAGGGGTGCTGTTCGATAAGGACGGCACCCTTTCCCATAGCGAGCCGCATCTGCTGGAGTTAGCAGAGGCACGTATCAAAAAAGCCATCGAGATTGCTCAAGAAAAAACCCCTGCGCTGCAAGCTCCTGCGCTTGGCGACACCCTGCGCAGAGCGTTCGGTGTTCATAACGGCATGCTCGATCCCGGCGGAACGCTGGCGGTTGCCTCCAGACAAGACAACATCGCCTCGACCGCAACGGTGTTGTGTCTGCTGGGCTGCTCATGGCCCCAGGCTCTGGCCCTGGCCCACGCCTGCTTCGACGCGGTTGACCAGGACAACCTGATCGACACAACCCCAAGCCCCTTGCTCAACGGTGCAGGACAGCTGATGAGGGATCTGTACCAGCAGGGCGTGACAGCTGCTGTGATCAGCAACGACACCCGATCAGGCATTGAAGACTTCCTAGCCCACCATGAGCTCAAAGCATGTGTTGCCAGCATCTGGAGTGCTGACGACCATCCACGCAAACCCGATCCACAAGCCGTCCTGGAGCTGTGCGAGAGGCTTGACCTGCCACCCCAACGATGTGCCCTGGTCGGAGATGCGGAAACCGACCTGCAGATGGCCCTTGAGGCCGGCATCGGCGGCGTGATCGGATTCACCGGTGGCTGGAGTCGTCCTCCGGAACTGCCCTCAGCACAGTATCTACTCCACAGCTGGGAGGACCTCGCCCTGAACACAGCCGCGTAAAGTCACGCGACCTGGAGCGCCTAATGAGCCGTTACGTCTTTACATCTGAGTCCGTTACGGAAGGTCATCCCGACAAGATCTGCGACCAGGTAAGCGACGCTGTTCTTGATGCTCTGCTGGCCCAGGATCCCTGCAGCCGCGTGGCTTGCGAGACCGTGGTGAACACCGGCCTCTGCATGATCACCGGTGAGGTGACCTCCAAGGCACAGGTGGATTTCATCCACCTGGTGCGCAATGTGATCAAGGAGATCGGTTACAGCGGCGCCCGGGCCGGTGGCTTCGATGCCAACAGCTGTGCGGTGCTGGTGGCTCTCGACCAGCAGTCCCCCGACATCGCCCAGGGCGTTAACGAGGCCGAAGACCACGCCGGTGATCCCCTGGATCTGGTGGGTGCCGGCGATCAGGGAATCATGTTCGGCTACGCGTGCAACGAGACGCCCGAGCTGATGCCGTTGCCAATCAGCCTGGCCCACCGGCTGTCGCGCCGCCTGTCCGAAGTGCGCCACAACGGAACCCTGGATTACCTGCTTCCCGATGGCAAAACCCAGGTGAGCGTCGTCTACGAAAAATACAAGCCCGTCTCGATCGACACGATCCTGATCTCCACCCAGCACACCGCTGAAGTGGACGGTATCAGTAATGAACAGAGCATCCGCGAGCGCATCACCGAAGACCTCTGGACCCATGTAGTGGAGCCGGCGACAGCAGACCTATCCCTCAAACCTGCCCGCGAGGCCACCAAGTATCTGGTGAATCCAACTGGCAAGTTCGTGGTGGGCGGCCCTCAGGGCGATGCCGGCCTCACCGGCCGCAAGATCATCGTGGACACCTACGGCGGCTATGCCCGCCACGGCGGTGGTGCTTTCTCCGGCAAGGACCCCACCAAAGTGGACCGCTCAGCCGCCTATGCCGCGCGCTTTGTGGCCAAGTGCCTTGTGGCTGCAGGACTTGCCGAACGTGCCGAGGTGCAGCTGAGCTATGCCATCGGCGTGGCCAAGCCCGTTTCGATCCTGGTTGAATCCTTCGGCACCAGCACACTGGCCAACGATGCGCTGACCGCTCTGGTGCAGGAGCATTTCGATCTGCGCCCTGGCGCCATCATCGAGACCTTCGGCCTGCGCAACCTTCCCCAGCAACGGGGCGGCCGCTTCTACCAAAACACTGCGGCTTATGGCCATTTCGGACGCAACGACCTCAACGCCCCCTGGGAAGATGTGACGGCGAAAAGCCAGGAGTTGCAACAAGTCGCCGCGGCCTGACCCCATGACGGATTCACCACTGGTGCTCGGTATCGACCTGGGCACCAGCGGAATCCGCACAGCCGTTGTGGCCAGCAATGGCGAGCTGCTCGACAGCAGATCCCAGGCCTACGGCGGAGCGTTCTGCAACCCCGAAAGCTGGCGCGAAGGCTGTGGGGATCTGATCAGAACGATCCCATTTCAACTGCGATCCCAGCTAAGAGCCGTTGCCGTGGACGGCACCTCCGGCACGCTGCTGGCCTGTGATCGCGATGGTTGCCCACTGGGAGACGCACTTCCCTATTCCCAGAGCTGCCCTGAGATGCAGTCAGCCCTGCAGGCGTTGGTGAATCCCAGCACCCCTGCCGCCAGCTGCAGCGGCAGCCTGGCCCGGGCCTTGAGACTCCTGAACTGCCATGGTGAGGTAATCCTGCTGCGGCATCAGGCCGACTGGATAAGCGGATGGCTGCTGAACAATTGGCGCTGGGGGGAAGAAGGCAACAACCTGCGACTGGGATGGGATCTGATCACCAACAGCTGGCCAGACCGCTTTGCTGAACAGCCATGGCGGCAGGCACTACCCGAGATCCGCCCAAGCGGTAGCGTTCTCGGAAGGATCGCGCCAGAGCAGGCCAAGGCCTTAGGCATGGCGGACGATTTGATCATCGTGGCCGGAACAACGGATTCCAATGCGGCCGTGCTCGCCGCCGATCCCGGTCCCGGTGATGGGATCACAGTGCTGGGGACCACGCTCGTAGTGAAGTGCTTTACCGAGAAGCCCCTGCAAGGCCCTGGCATCACCAGCCATCGCGTCGGTGGACGCTGGCTGTGTGGTGGCGCCTCCAATGCAGGGGCCGGTGTGCTGCGGAATTTCTACAGCGACGACCAGCTCAGAGAACTCAGCCGCCAGATCGACCCGGACACCGACAGTAGGCTCAAACTGCGGCCGCTCCCAGCCCCGGGGGAACGCTTCCCGGTGGATGATCCAGAGCTGCTGCCGATGCTTGAGCCACGGCCGGTGAGTGATGCCCTCTACCTGCATGGATTGCTCGAAGGTCTTGCCGAGATCGAAGCGCAGGGCTGGCAACGTTTGAACGAGCTGGGCGCTTCCACACCCAGACGGATCATCAGCATCGGCGGTGGAGCGCGCAATCCCCAATGGAGACGACTGCGGGAACGCCGTCTCGGCTGCGCTGTAACGAGTTGCCAAACACCCCCCGCGGCAGGGGTGGCGCGACTGGCCCAACAGGCACTGGTCGAGTGAGAATTCCGGAAACACGCCTTACCCCCATGCCAACCAATCTCCGCGATGTTCTGGCCATCGGCCTTTTCGTCGTGTTGGCCGGTTATGTGGGCTTCAGTGGCATCCGCCTCGGGCTTTTATTAATCGAGCGCTTCGTCTGAGCCAATCACTGCAAAGATTGCAATTACCTGTTTGATCCCGATGCCTGCAGACCCCCTTACTGATGCCGTCAGCACACGGATCTGTAAACACATGAACGACGACCATGCTGAAGCGGTGCTCGCTTACGCCAAGCACTACGGCGGCGTCAGCAATCCCGCTGCAGCACGCATGCTGTCTGTGAAATCGGAAACCATGGAACTAGAGGTGGATGGCGCGAGCGTCAGCATCGCCTTCGATCACACCCTGACCGATAGCGAAGACGCCCACCGCACCTTGGTAGCCATGCTGCGGGCGATGCCCAAAGACAACACCTGAGCTCGGATCGATCTATCCCGGCAGTGAAACGCTCGTTGCACCGACCGACCTGCTTTGCATCGCGTGTTCCTGGCCTGTGCCCAAACCCTGCTGTCGAGCCCCGTTGACCGATCTGTGATGGAGCGTGGGACAGCCCAATGCCGCCGAAGGCTCCCTGCAGCACTTGCCTCGACGCACTGGCGCTCCCCTCAAAGGGCCTCAAGTGGTTAACTGCCATTGCCATGGTGCGCCCTCGGGCTTTAGGCAGGCCCGCTGCACCAGCTGCTACTCCAAGTGCGTCAATCGCGCCAAGGTCAAGCGCTTTCAGCCTTCGTTCAGCTGCTCAGACAGCTTGACCCTGCCTGCAAGAGCAATGCTGGTGCCGATTCCAAGCTGGAAGCGGCAACGATCCAACCCGCTGCCGCAGCGCATCACCCATGGGTTGGGCCGACCGACGGCAGAGCTGCTGCAGCGCAACCGTGCCGGCTTAAGTCGGCACCCTCTGAACAAACGCCAACGCCAGACCAACATTATTGTTGCGTTCCAGGCCTGCCCCTTGGACAAACAAAGATCCCACAGTTCAGCCTGGCTCGTGGACGACATCCTCACTACCGGGTCTACCGTGTTGAATGCCCGTCAGGCCCTTGAAGATGCTGGCCAACACGTGGATTGATGATCTGCCTGGGACGAACTCCCGCAGGAGAGAGCAGACGGTGATTTAGGATTCCACTGTCGCTTCGGTGACATGCCGGGATAGCTCAGTTGGTAGAGCAGGCGACTGAAAATCGCCGTGTCCCCAGTTCAAATCTGGGTCCTGGCATTTCCCAAAACGCCTAAAAAGGCACGTGAACGCAGCATATTTGCGTGATCATGTGCCCTTTTAGTGCCCCAAGCACCTGATTGACTTTTGCCGAAACGGTAGGGGAGCAGCAAGGGAGCGTTCGCTTTCTGTCAGACGGGGAAAGGTCCCCTGATTTCCCCTACCCACAGTCAGAAAAAGACCCCCAAGGTGCCCACACCCCAGAGGTCATCACGTCCCCTCGTTTGACACCCCTTTACCTTGCTCCTGGCATTCACCCGTGAGGAGTAGGAGAACCGTCAGAACGAGTGGTGAAGACCGCTCCTGATTCGGGTGACTTGACAGAGGTCGCAACATGAAAATGTTCACAACGAACTTTTTCTATGGCAAACGTTCGCGAGATGGTCAATCTCCATTTGCCCATCGTCCTCAAGGTCATTAACAGCATCGCCCTGATTGCGATCGCTCTGTCGACGATCTGCGCTGCCGACTCCCTCAAGAAGATGTCAGGCAAGGGTTCTGCTCCAGCAGCGATTACCGAGACGAACTGAACCCCTCAATAAGAGGGGGGGGCGTTGGTTGCACCCCCCTGAAGATCCTTGAGACCTGGTTTTGTCGCTCCTGTCATTCTCTGACTTCATTCCTGTTCTATGGCGGTTCAAAGCACGAGGGCATGAGCGGAACTACCGCTTTCTAAGCCAAGGCACAAAGTCATTCGCCCAGAGCAGGACCCCTGGAGAACTCGGAATAGAGCGCCGATGCTTCATCGTGCATCCCACCATCCCAAAGCGTTTGCGCCCTCTCTAGCAACCAAGTCCCCGCTTCACTCCAGAGTTCCCGCTGGAAGGTTGATTTGAGGTGGTTGGCGTCTTTGTAAGACATGGCGGGGCAACACCTTTTTGAGGTTTAGGCACCCGCCATATGGGCAGCGGCAGCGATTTTTACTGGATTTGGATGTAAGTGGCAGGGACACCTTCCCGTCGGTCCACCTAGTGGCACAAAAAAGACCTGGATTCTTGTGCCCCAGGTCCCTTGTTCTTGCAACTACCAAACTCACCCTCCTCCTGGAAGACGGGAACGACTAGGGAGCTAATAGGGAGGTTCCGCAGGGCACAAAAAAAGGAGCGGTATCCCTATCGCTCCGTCGGAAACTGAAAGTGCCACATGGCGAGACCTCGCCTAGCGAATACCACCTTCACCGATAAGGCAGGACTGCTGTGGGTGCCTCGAGCGTTTTCCAAGAAAAGACCCAGGATCGAACACCGTCGTGAAACTGGTCAGAGCATCGGCGAACGCCCAAAAACGAACTAGGCATAGGAAGGTCTGGTGCTCCGCCTGCGTGAGGAAAGTTGCTCATATCGGACCATTCGCGAGCAGACGGGACTGGCTCTTTCAACGATTCGTCGGATCAATGCCGAACAGAAGGTCCTTGGATGCTGAGAGTTCTTCTGGGTGGCGCCATCGGCGTTTTGATCTATTCCAACCCAAAGGCAAGGCAGATAACTGCAGACCTGCTCAGGGCGACTGGTGATGCGCTTGCTCCTGCTTTGGAGGACAAGACCGCTCGAAGATCGATTCAACGAAGTCTTGGAAGGCGACTAAGGGGATGGCAGGGAATCAGTTCTGAATCCAAGAACTGAACCCCTTTTTGGAATGGCAAACCTCCACACGACAGCAGCATCATTTGAAGTCTCCTCTAAAAAAGCAAAGAGGATCGCCAAGATGATCGGAAGGAAAACCCGAGTGCTGAGCGAAGACGGAGAAATCCTAACTGAGGTAAATCCATGAGAATGTCGTGCTTGATAAGGGACTAATGAGGGCATTACTTCTTCTGCTTCTGGCAGCAATGCCTGCAAGTGCAGTCCCACTGCCCTTGGTCTGCGAAGTAACCAGTGAAGAGGTCCCCACCATTTCCATTCGATTGGAAGAGCGAACTCCTACGGCACTTCGAGGGGTTCTGATCCAGAACGACAAACGACTTGGAGTATTTATGTCCAGCAAACCCAAGCAATACCGACAAACCACTTGGTCCTTCTTCACCCAGGACGCCGCTAATTCAGGAACTGCTCTGCTGTTCGAGAACGACCTTGTATGGAATCCGCACAAACGAGTCCCCAAACCACAGGACGTCAATCGAGTGATTTTTGTTGGGTTGGACAATGCGCTCCTTTTTTGGCGAACAGAGGAGTTCGCTCCTAATCGAGAACTCCTGAAAGCAGCGGCGGGGTTCTGGACTATCTCTACACAATGCCTCGGTGGTCGGATTGAGCGTAGTTGATACCACTCCCAACCAGTTCGGTATAGAAAGGGCACTCAATTCAGAATTTCTTCCGTGAATCTTCGGGGAGCATTGGCAAAAAGGTGATCTCAACATTCATAGGTTGAGCAAATACTCGCCTCACCCCTAGTGCGTCCGCCTGACCTTTCCAGTCTCAAGTGGGGCGATAACGGTGATCTGTCCCCTCACGACACCCTGAACCTGGTGGAGAGATTGACCAGAGCAGAACAGGAGTCAAAAGGGGCAGGCGGAACCACTCTGAACTCCAGTCCCCTGCCTCACGAGTCAGACTCCGCGGATTTGCCCTGACACCTGAGGGACCAATGGACGCAGCACAAACCGAAGAAACCATCCGCTCTCTTCTAACCAACTTGAAGGAGGACAAGGTGGAGTCCCTCCTAGTTCAGTGCGCTGACTGGGGGATCAACGTGCGAATGTTCCTGAACGGAGACGTCGTGGAACTGGATTTAATCAAGAACTACGAAGGATATGAAGTGACCTTTGTTGATGAAAGAGACAAACAAACTGCTCAGATCGACGAATTGCCAGACCTAATCAAACTCCTTCAAGTCTCATAGATTCAACAGTTTCTATGATCAAAAACCTCTCCTCTCCTCTTTTTAGAGCTGATCTCCATGGAGTCGGGAATCCGGATCGGATAGCCACGGACGCCAAGCGAGCGAGCGATGCACTCTCCACTGGAAGGGAAAAGGCACTCAAAGGAGCGT
>QCSL01000034.1 GCA_003209165.1 Synechococcus sp. AG-670-B23
TTCCACGGAGTCATGCCTTTGCTTATTGCGATTGCCATATGGCTGTTGTCGATACCGGGATCATCAACTAGTTCAACGCTGACCTGATGACTCACATCCTTCCAAGGGTCTGAACCGCTACTACTGGCATACTTTGCGCAGGTCTTAATTGGCCAATGAAAAAGCGCTACAAGATTCACTTAGCTCTGCTCGTGACTTTGGGTGGCCTGTTTGCTTGGGGCTACTACAGCCATGAGGACACAATCCGCTTAACGGAGTCGCTTGGGGATGTTGTTGCTACTTCTACAGAGACAGTCAAACAAGACAAACCCCACTTTGATTTCAAGAGCGCAGGGATCATTTCTGACTACGACAGGTGCCACTGGACTCGTGCCCAGATCAACAAGGCTGAACCGGGTCAAGGAAAAGGAAACCAGCTTTTCAAATGCGAAGGGCTCAAGTCTTATGTGGAGCCTGCTGAAAGGTTGAAGGCCGCTTGGCGTCAGAACCTGGCTCAAAACTGTGAGCAGGCAATCAAAGCTGTTCTTTGGGATCCAATGAGCTATCTCTTTGTAGATCGCCTGTACATCGCCAACGAAAGCAACGGTATTGATGTTCGTTTGACCTATTCCGAAAGCGATGGTTTTGGTGGTCGGGCCCAAGAGCAAAAAACCTGCAGCTACCAGCTCTGATTGCACGTAGATCACGTTGTCTGAATTGAGTCGATAGGGTCCATGGATTATTAGGCCTAACCCTGACGAACCGACATCCAAACATTGCCTTCTTTGGTGGCACAGTGGTCATCGCGATCATGGTTATGGCTGCCTTCGCCAATGTCGCCAACGCTGGTGACTGCCCTCGCAGCAAGTCGGCTGAAGCAACAGCGATGGAGGTCAAAGACCAAGCTGACAAAAAGACAGAAGTCGAAGCTTGATCTAATGGGCAAGAAAAACCCCTGTTTCATTCCATTCCAGGGGCTGAATCTCCTCGCTTTACCAGCCTGAAACGCTTATGCCACCATGTTGTGAGAGAAACCTGGATCTTGATGGCCAGGTGCTACTTAGACTTCAATGTCGCTCCAGGCCAGCAACGCCTTTATGTTTGGTTTGGGTGAACACGCTGGAATAATGTAGCTGAAGTTGTTCATGTCGGTGCTGAGGTCTTGAAGGAGTTCTCTTACAGGTCTTTCTCCTCTTCGTTGGCACCCTTCAAATAGGTGTCCTTGTACTTCTCTGCGATGACGAGCAAGTTCATCACGACGCGGTACCGCACTCGATAGAAGATGCTCTTGCCAATGAAATGGCCTACTTCAGACCATCCAGGCTGCCTTAAAGGTATGTAATTTCGATGGCGATTCCCTCATCGTTGATCGTGAGCTCAGGGCGGTGCATCTTGCCAAAGAGGTACTTCCTACGGACGGTCGAGTCCTTGTCAACCTGGGGCATGATCTGACCGTTGATGCTGTCGGCATTGGCATTGACCGAGGACATGAACGCCAGCTCAAACTCCCGCTCTGACTTACCGGTCAGGTTGAAGCGGGTGTTGTGGATGATCGTGTTCAGCGCCTGAACGTCATCCCAGACCTGGCCCCTGCGATGACCAGTTTGGAACGCCATGCCGAATTGGTGATCTCTCAGTTGCAGCGTGAGGCAGGCTTTGAGAAGCAATTAATCGATGATGATTGCTCGTCTGTACCGCAGGATTGCCCGCGCTCAAATTCCCAGGGTCGTCTTTTTGCAATTGAGTTCAGCAAATGATTGATCTAGATCAGTCCATTGATCAGTCCTATCAGGAAGCATCTGACGCTGAGTCTGTTGCCCTAGCCTTGAGCAAGCATTGCAGCATGTAGTTAGACCATTTGTACATAAAACGATCGTCCTAAGCACCATGACAAGCCTGAGAAGGCTGATGGTGCATGGTGGCTGTACTCCGAGCAGCAGCAAAAGCTTTGCCACTTCAAGCCCAACACTGCGACGGTGCACGCGCAGTTGGTAGCCATCAGGACCTATCGCTACGTTTCACCCCGCCCGCCTGAGCCGATGATCCGGCGGCGGATGCCGCGGCACGCCGCGAACGAGTCTTGGGAGAAGATGCCTTTCGCCTGTGCGCAAAGTCAATGAGCTCCATTTCCCTCTTCAAGGCGCAGGAACAGCTCACTGCTGGTGCTTTAGAACGGCGGCCCCCTGAATGACGTGTAACTCAGGACACAGTTTGTCTTGTTGAGTTCAGCATATTGTTTTCCTGGTACAGAAGATTTTTTGATATTCGTGCATCTTCATTATGACCTCCGCCCTAATTGCGTGACTTCATATTCTTGGTCTGAGCATTATCAGGCAGAAGTTGCAATGCGGCAGCTTGAAGATTGTGGCGTTCCCTGTGAATGTCCACGTTGTTCTTCTGCTTATCACCGTTTGATGAGTATCCAGCGCCAAATGGAGGAACGGCGTCTGCAAACACCCTCTCGGAATTACGTCTAGTACGACTAAAATCCTTAAATCTTGCTTTTACATCCCGCGCTTTTGTTGTTGTGAATGATTCCCGATCGGCAGAGAATGAGATTCTTCAACTAATGCTTTATCGAGAGGCATTTATTCCTAGAGAATACATTGCTCGCAGACGTTTTCGGCGCCTTTTGCGTAAAATAGATTCATTAGGACAGATGCCAGATGGTTCTGAAAATCAGTCAATTGGTCAGTAATCCGGCTGCCCTTTAGCTGGCTATTGCTAAGAACTTAATTGAGCCTAGACTGCCTGTGCGCTGACTACTACTGCTTCTGCTGTGGTTCAGAGACTTGGAACGATGTGAGTCACAAGGTCAGCTTTGCACCAGTTGATAACGCCGGTATTGACACAAGCCACCTGCAACAACGTTGGAATCTTAGGGTCTCTGATACCGCCGATAACATGAATCACATCAGCCGTGCGCCAGGTATCGTCTGTGTTCTTGATGATCACTGACATTCCTGATTTGTCGTGAAGAAAGATCGGATCTGACCTAGGCAACGCTTAAACATCACTTGCATGATCCGACATATCCCTTGAGATAATGCATTAATTAACGCCTCAAAGGGGATTTAAGCCCACTAAGAAAGCCTCAAGGTCAGCTTAAGGACGGTCAATCTGTGATGGGTGGTATGTGATCTGCCCTAGAGGGGGATAAGAGCGAAGTGCCGGTGCAGAGGTGCAGTGACACCGGCGGATGAGTGCCTCAGTTTCGCTCAAAGAGCGCGGCTCTGCCTGTGCGATGACCGCCAAGCTCATTTTGATTAGAGCTGCTTCTCATAGGTGATGCCTCGATAGGTGAGGTTCACAACTTTATTGATCGCCATCTGAGCCTGCAGTCGATTGAGGATGTACTCCCCCCTCCTGTACTGCATGAGGTGGATGCGCTCAGAACTTTCTGCGACCACGAACAATGCTCATCACTCAAACGGGGAGATGTAAGCACTGATTCGCCTGATGAAATCTGTAGCTGAGTGGAAGCTTCAACTGGGCTAGCGACGTTGCAGTCAGCCAGTGCTTAAAACCCAAAAATCCCTCAACTGGTGGAGAGGCAGCCCACAAATATCCCTTGATCTAGTGATGTGGTGAGAGTGCCTCCGTAGGAATGGTGAATGCAGGGAGAATAAGACCAATGTCTGTTGTCGCCCTATTCGTTGTTTGGATTCCGATCAGCGTTGCCGCCTGCAAGTGGATTTCTGACGTCTGATCAGTAGCTTTGGTGGGCACTACGTGAGCCAGTAATAAATGGCACAAAGTCCTTCACTGGTTCAATCGGTGGTCGATAACTTTTCGAGTTCCGCACCCTTCTCCTCTAATGTCATGTTGTCATCGCTTGGGTGTCTTTGCATAAATATCCTTAATGCACTACAGCAAACCATTTCATTGCTGCTCTTCACGCTTTCACCAGAGCTCTAAACATTCGAGGCAGTCAACATTCATGTACCCATTGGCCTTCGCATCAACTGATATCCCGATGAGCAACAGAAGCGGCTTTACTTCCTTGCTTCCCCTGGATTCACCTCAAACAGGACTTCCCCGTCCTCGCTAAGAACTCTGGTTTTTCTGCCGATCATCCTGGAGATCCTCGTGGCCGAAGCAGAGGCAGCCACTAGCGAAGTTTCAGGCCTGTGGAGGTGCCACTCCAAAAATGGGTTCAGTTCTTGGACTTGGAACTGCCTGCCTGCCATATCCGTCAGTCGACCTGTATCAGGGTTCTTGTAAAGCTTCGTCTAGACGTGCCAGGCTTTCTTCAGCAGACTTCTCTTGTTATTGCACGCGATTTGTGCCTGTGGACCCACTTTTCCTTTCTAACAAAAGCAATGGCCCATGGACCCGGCAGGCTGTGGTCGCTCGCATGAACATGTGGAGCTACGAATCAAACGACCGGCTTCATCCCCATCGCTGCTGACACAGCCATGCGACTCATGCAATTCGGCGCGGAGTGGATGTCTTCAACCTTTCAGCGACCCTCGGTCCCTGCTCGAAGGGAACCATGTCTCACTTCGTTCTTGCTGAGCCTGGTGAGAGTTCATTTGTCGAATTGGGTTGACGGCCCGTTCTGAAAAAAATTGATTTACGCCGCAATACGATGTTCCATGGGTGTGAAGTCCCATCCGATTGGTGACTGATTCTGATTCTGTTTGCAGTGCGTTTCGAATAGACCTTCAATTTCATTGCAGGCCGCACTGTATGCAGTCCAACCCATCATTCTGCGTGGATTTGCACGACCACGCTTGTCAACCGCCTGATCAACCGTGACTCCTTCTGTTTCTGCCTGTTCAAAGGCGCTAAGAAGTGGAATTTTCGCCGCTAGGACCATGATATCGAATCCTTGAAGTAATTCTGTGGCTAGTTTGGCTGCAGCTTCTTTGCGTGCATCCACTTTGACCAGCAGCGCGGCATAGGGGATTTTGTATTGCCTCAGCATCTGTGACATCTCGACTGTCAATTCGATTGATCTGCTCTGCGTAGTAGTGGGTAGTAGAATGAAATCCGCTCCTTCCACTAAGTTTTTCATTTCTTCTTCGTTGCTGCTGGCTTGTCCATCTGTAATAACTATTTCTGCTGATCGAGTGGCTTTGGCTGCCGCTTCAATTGGCACAATGGGACAAGGTAAGAGCCCCCTTGCGCCATAAGCAGTCGCTGAGCGGTTCCGGTCGGCGTCAACCAGGATCACCCGTTTTTGCTGATGGCTCCAGCATGCTGCTATGTGAACGCTGCTACATGTTTTGGCGACACCACCCTTCTGACCAAACACAGTGATGAACATCGCGCAGGGGCTGAAGACTTATTTTCAGGATCGCGTTTTTTTTCAGTAAAGCAATACGTACGTTGGAGCTTCTTTAACGATGACAGCGTTGGTTCGATCCGGTCCCGTAACTCATTTCTAGAAAGGGCGTTGCGCCCTCCATTAGGGCGGGTCCCCCGAACCAAGCCCACCACCTCTCTGGGGACGAGTCTCTGATTAGGTGATAGCTCTCAAAGCCATGGCTATCCAATACCCCGATAGGAGTTCAGTCGACGAGTTCAGTGTCTTAGCGGACAAACCAGTCGTTCTCGTCCGCGAATTTTTTATTGATCTAGCGCCGTTTATCAATGACGTGGTGGCGATGTGCCCACAATTCACTAACGAATTGCGCGAGTCGTTCCATGCGATCCCTAGGCCGCTTACCAAAGGATCCTGCTCCGTTACTTCTGGATATCCAGAGGTCATCGAGATCAGGATGTGCAGACTCAACCCTTAGCTAGACCTTTTATTGAAGGCCACGTCTCAAAATAAACCTTGGAGGCGTCTCCAAGGCCCCAAATCCTTTCGGCTGAGCCCCATCACTCGGCCTGATGTGCACATCACAGTGGGCCTTTTTATGCCTTGAAGCACTATCAATAGTGCTTTTAAAGCTTTAAGCTGTGGTATCAATTGGTCTGTGGATAACGCGAGCCAAAAGAAACTCTTACCACAGGCAGGCTGTTTGGTTCAGATAAAGCCTGATCACTTGGTGTAGGAAACGCCGCGGTAGGTAAGAGTAGGCTTCTTAGAGGCGCCAGGAATGTTCTGCGGGTCGTCATTCTGGACGCTGTAGGTCAGGGTCATTTGTGGTTCCTCAGATATCCAGGTCCCCGTTCTTTGGCCTGGTGATTTGTGCCTCGCAGAATCAAGGTGAACGCTGTTACGAGCGGTTGCTACGCAACCTCTTGGGGGGTGCGTCAACCCCCGTGTCGTTGAGGAGGATACCTACACAGTTTTGGCTGTAGACCCGCTGAGTGGCCCCACTTACTCTTCTTGGTTGGTAGCTGCTGTAATCCAGCTCAATCGATAGGAGGGGCAGCGCTACTTCAATGAACCGGAGAAGGGCAGAAATTACTATACGTAGCGGGCATAGCTGGGGAGTCTTTTTAATCGAATCTGAGTGGAGTAGCCCGTTGGCGTGATGATGTTGACCACTTCATGAGCAGGACAACTCAGCGTGTATCCACGTTGGGTCAGCTTGTCCCAAGTTTCTTTGAGTAATTCAGTATTCATAAAATATGAATAGCACATGACATCAGGATTCCGCCAGTTCATCCTGACCATTTACTTAATCTACTGGTGTTTGCCAATATGTGCCACTTGATGCAATTCGGTGTTCTTGGTTTTTTTAGGTTGTTGGTAATGCTTGGTTGTTAGTTATGGCCTTTGACGAACTGGACCGGACCACGCGCTACATCCTGGATGCGAAGTCTCGTGCCCTCGAAGTACTCAATGAAACCTCTCCAAAACTCACGGCACTTGAAAAGGCGATGTGGGCGAAGTTGAAGCGGGGTGAACGCTCTTGCAAGAACAGCAATGGCTAATGTGCGGCCATCTCTCTGGGGAGGATTGGGTTTCCTTCAAGAGCATGTCCATGCCCAATGTAGCCACGGAAAAGCTTTTCATTGAAATTGAGGGGCTTCCGGAAAAGCTGCAGTGCTTATGTGAGTGACACTCGACAGACTGTTTCTTTGCTGATCGGCTAGCCTCTCAACTCCATCAGATTCATCGACTAATTAAGGCTAGAACGCTAAAATAAGTCGATGTTTGACTCCTCTTTGTCTCTATCTTTCATTGTCTTTTGGCTAATTATTGATCAAATTTCATTAGAAATTTAATGATTTGTTCTGTAGCGGAAACCCTGAAAAATATTCCCCATCAAATGTTTTTGGGTCGTCTTTCCCAAAATAATCAGCCATTACTTGAGGACCAGATTCTAATAAGTCTATAGGTTTCGAAAATGTTTTAATCGCTTCGGGATTTGAGTTTTCAGAATCATAGCTTTGGTAAAGAGTGAAATAAGCCTCTGGCAATTCAGACTCGGCAAAAAATCCCTTCTTTAACAGATCATATGCACCTTCCAGCTATGGTAGCCACGCCATCATTGTGAAGGCCACTGCGACTTGCTCCAACGCGCCCTATCCCAAAACCTCTTCTTCCAACGCATCCTGTACAGAAGCCGTTTCAGCTGAAACACGTGATGGTGATGCAAAAGAACTAAAGCTGGAACAAGCCAAAGCAGCTGTGATGGCGAGGCAAATACGATTTAGAGGAACTATGTATGGCTCCAGTCCTGACATCAAAGACATCAAAGGGTCCTACCAACGAGGGCAGAGATTCAAATCTTTGGAAAGACGGGGTGTATCAGGACAGTCTTTACCCAGGTGATGACGACGATATGCAACGCATGACGTAATTGACGTCTAGCGATCGATACGCGTCGTTAGGAATTGGATTTGTTGTCTTTGATAATCGGCAGGTCAGTCGGCTGGGCCATCACATGTAAACGACGGCAGCGAAGATGATTATCGTGACCAAGATGTGAGCGGTGATGGCTGCCGAATAGTCGGTCATGTCAAGATCTTCAAAGGGTGATGAGAAGAGATTAGGACTCGTTTCTTCGTTTCTGGATTTCCGCTTCGGCATCGCTGACTTGGCTGGTTCTTATCCCTGTATTGACTCTTGTTGATGTAGGTGTGGTCTGGATAAATTACAAGGTTTTTTCAAGACGAGGTAACACAAGCGTCTGAGAAGAAGCCTCCCAAGAAGAGAGCTGAAACTTCAACCAAGGGATTGAAGTTTCAGGACTACCCCCCGACAGTACTTCCACTCAACACCAGCAGGGATCTGAGGGAGTTCTTTGAAGTTCTTGGGATCACCCCACAAAGTTCGCCATTGCTCTAATGATGTCTAAATGGATTGGAAGCTCACTTCTTGAGTTTTGTCGTATTAGTTGAGGTGCCTTCCAAATTTCTGGTGGTGTACGTGATCTCTTATGCTAGTAATCGCTTGCTCAGTCGAATCAGCGTATCTGAATTGCAGGCGCTCGCAAAGGTCATGTGGCTTCTCCCTGCCGCAATTGCAATTCAAATCTTGATTGACGGGTTCGTTTGAGTCTTTCCATCGCTGAATCAAGCGGCGTTGTAGCCTCTCTTTGTCTCCCGACTAAAATTTCACACAGACACTTCTCCGTCAGGAAAGTCGGGTTTTTATCCAATACGGAATAGCGTCATAAGGCCTGCTGATTACCCGCCTTTGCAATACCTCACCCTTTCAGGAGACAACGGTGGATCCCAACCAGTTTTCGGTGTTAATAAGCAGATCGCTGAAGGGATGGTCTGAATTAACAAGCAGAAGGCGATGACCAACAGCGCGAAGCCTGTGCCGGGGGCGTGGATGTTGGATTGGAACCAGGGTTTGTTTGCCATGCCGTAAGTTTGGCGCTGATCGTCTCAACAAACCTTTCGACTCAGTTGTGAATTTCACTAAGCAAGACGGACCCAGCATTTGCCGCTGACTTGGGTCCGCGTCCCGTCCGGAGCCCTCTAGAGCACGACGCATCCTCAATAAGATAGTGACTGCAGCTATTCAGATTGCAGCACTGGTCTGACTTGAGACGCCTGAGCGTGAATGTCTGAATCGTCATAATTAGAACTCATGCTTCTCAGAACTGGATGATTGGTGCAGGTGGTGAAGAAGAGGCTTGGTCGGACTGTTTAGGGGGATTGTCTTTAAAACCGTTAGTCCTTCAGGTCCCGGACGCGTTCGTTGGTCCAGTGCATCATTCAATCGCGCGTTGAAGGCCGCCACTGTGATGGCCGACAGAACATCATCTGAAGCTGGCTTCTTGCTGAAAGCTCGGTTTTCGGTTTATTGGGTAAGCAGCTATTGCAAGATGATCCGCACTCTGAAAGATCAATGGTTCGCTTTGGCAGTGGGATTCACGGCGCTAACCGCATTGTTCTGGCTTGAGTTGATCGCCTATTGATAAGGATCTAGCAAGTCAGATATCGCCCCCCCCGCTACGAAGTTTGGCTAATTACTTCTGCAGTGCTATTCGCTTGTGCTCCCGTTGCTCATGCTGATGAATAGGTTACTTGTAAGAGTCATGTTTCCACTGGGCAGCTCGTTTGGCTGCGCGACAAGCCAGGGATTCAGTTGGATGTTCTGCGCTATGAGCCCATCCATGTGGTTCAGGACTGTCTGGATGGTTTGGTGACACCTTCATCTCCCAAGATCAGCTTGATGCTGCAGTCACAAGGCGGCTAAAGCCCTTTGCAGGTCGATAAGTTTTTTGCACACAATCTCGACCCATCAACGGCCGATCATGAGCTCAACGTAACCCAGTTGCTCGGGCGGTTTCAGCGTAGGCGTGAAGTCGAGGCTTAGGGGCTTCAGAGTTAGACCAGCTTGGTCGAATCTTTGTTAGACAGACACAGATGAAGTTGCTGCAGGGAAGGCGCTTTGGCTTAGGGTGTCCAAGTGGTAGCCATCGCTAGCCTTGATTGGTTCGTCGGAACTATTGGGTGAAGCACCATTTGATTACGATGTTTTTGTTGGCTCCAATGGTTTTGCTGGAGGCGACCTCGTCTTTTGCACAATCGTTGTTTGATCACCCCCCAACCCGGGTGATGATTCACAACCCTGAATCGACTGAAGGCTTGCGCAATCGCACCACGGTTACGGTGGTGGTTCCTGAGGAAGCAGGCAATGCCTTGGGGTCGATTGTCCTGCGCCAGCTGCCCAATCTTGATCAGTGGGACTGGGGCCGCGTTGAACCCCGGGTTTATCTCGGCGACTATTCCCTTCGCGGGAAAGGAACAAGCGGGTTGGCCTCCGCTGTTGTATCAGAGTCCGAAGCGGTCTTGAAAATCAAGTTCAACCCAGCGATTCCACCAGGAATAACTGTGAATGTTGTTTTCCGTGGTTTTAATCCTCAGTCCAGTGTTTATCAATGGACAACAGAACTGATGGCGGATGGTGAGGATCCCTTTAGTTATGTGGGCCCCACCCTCCGTTCGAATGTTTACGAGAAGGATCCGTATCGTTAGTTATTAGTTCTTAGAGCATGTTGGGATAGGCATTGAAGAGTCCCCAGATCACTAGTGCGGTGATCGAGGCAAAGATAACGGCTGTCCACGCTGCAAGATCAGCGTTGTTGCTGGACCCCTGCAGAAGCTGAAGAAGGCGTGCCATCAAAAGGAATGCAAGCTCTTCGGTTCTGGCTCAGATTGCTGGCAAATTCCAGCCTTGTTTGCGAGTCCTCATACACCAAAAAAAGTGCTCAGAGCTAGGTCGTTCCGCTTCAGTAGCGCGAAGGTTGTTCCGGCATTGGCCGCGGCAGATTCGCAGCTGTTCATCCAGCACGTTGATGTCGAGCCAGGCTGGGGTGCTCTGCTGAACTTGTCGCATCAACTTCAACTGCTGGTAGTTCGGCAGGGAGGGCCCGATTCAACCGCCCTGGCGAAACCAAACCATGACCCGTTTGCTGCTCGCGACCTTCAGTTCGGCCTGCACACGGATGCCCCCTAGAGCACTCAAGGGGCCACGCAACCGCAGCAGATTGCAGCCGCGCCCTTGCTCTGAATCCAGGATCTGTAAATTCTCCAGCCTGGCGCTTGGTTTCAACCAGGGTTGCTGGGAACTGCTCCAGTACAGCTCCCAGACCCCACAAATTAAGCCTGCTGAGCTGGTGAGGTCGGCGGGCTGCACCTGTTTTATCCTTTGAATTTGCCTCTAAAGGCCTGAATTGCTGGGCTTTCTGCCGGAGCTGATCCACTAGTTGGTCGCGGAGATGTCCCACGGGTCTAGTGGTATTCCCCGGGGTGCTGAATCTTGGTAACGCTGACGCCCGATGAACTCTTGCCGGAGAAGCGCAGCAGTTCATCGCCGGTGACTTCGTAGCCCAGCTCCTGAGCAATCAGCGCCGCAGCATCTGCACTTACGGCCTGCAGAACCTGCTCTCTGAGGGAAGGGTCTCTGGAGATGTGAGCAAAAAATTGTCTGAGGTGGTCCGTGCTCATGCAGCAGGAGATGTCATGCTGATTCTGACCTGTCTGGTCTTAACCCTTACCTGTTGACTGGTACACAGGTCAGGCCCGATGAGATGGCGCAACTTGCGGTGTCAGGTGCTTCCGGCAAAACTGGATGGCGCGTTGTGGAGGAAGCGCTCAAGCGCGGTCAATCGGTCCGAGCCATCGTTCGGCCCGCTTCCGAGCTGCCCCCTGCCCTGGCTCAAGCCGAGCAGGAGGGGCGCCTTGAAGTGTGTCGACTGGAGTTGGGCACAACGGAAGCGTTGTTCCACGCGCTGCAGGGATGCACGGCCTTGGTGATTGCCACTGGTGCTCGACCTTCGATCAACCTGGCGGGGCCCTTGCAGGTGGATGCCTGGGGGGTGCAGGCGCAGGTGCAGGCCTGCCGCTTCCTGGGCCTCCGGCGTGTGGTGCTGGTGAGTTCCCTTTGCGCTGGCCGGTGGCTGCATCCCCTCAACCTCTTCGGCTTGATTCTGGTTTGGAAGCGGGTGGGAGAGCGCTGCCTGGAGCGGAGTGGTCTGGATTGGACGGTGGTCCGGCCTGGAGGCCTAAGTGATGACGACAGCCGCAGCACAACGGAGGGCGTGCTGATAACAAACGCTGATCAACAGCAGAGCAACAGCATTTCTCGCCGACTTGTGGCGCAGGTGTGCCTGGACGCGCTGGAGCAGCCGCGTGCTTGTGGTCGCATCTTGGAAATCACTAGCTCACCTGCGCAGCCACAGCAGCCGTTGGGCCAGTGGTTGGATCAGTTCTCTTGATCAGCGCCTGAAGCCATGGGCTCGGAGCCAGTTGGACAGCTTCAAGCCCTTGCTGTGCAACGTGTTAATCACTGGTAAAGGCGCGTTCTGAATCAAGTGGTCCACAGAAACATCGTTGTAGAAGAGACGTACGTCGTCTCCGTATATCCGCATTGTTTTTTTGATGAGTGCATCGCTTTTGAAGTAACTCTGTAGACCGCCGCGATCACTGCGTCGGACATTCTTCTGAGGTAAAGACTGCATCACATCGATCCCTTGTAGGGCCAGGATCTCGCGAAGTTCAGCCCAATGTTCGTCGATTTGTTCAACACGTCCAACAAACTTCGGCACGATTTGATTTCCGATACAAAGCAGTTGGTTCTGAGGTAAAACGTGCACGTCATACTGCTTGAATGGCGTCTCAATTAAGATGTCGAGAAAGGCTTCAAACGACATTCCATGGGTGACACCCATGTTTTGCATCGGCTGGGGTGGTGCCTCGTTTTCGATGACTTTGTTGTTGTAAGCCGCTATCAGCCGGTCGAATGGGTTTCGCACGAAGCTGAAGCTGAAATGGCTGAGCCTGTAGTTGCGTGCACGGCGGAGCGTGATCAGCTCTGTCTCCTGATTGGTTTCGTGCTGCCAGAACTTGTCAGAGGTCGTTTTGGTGCCTTTGGGTGGCATTTCTCTGAGAAGACGGCAAAGGGCCGCTTTGATCGAGGAATTGGCCGCCTTGGGAACCCGCCCATAGAGCAGGTTGTGGTGTTTCATCCTGATGAAGTGATGCGGTTGGGCCATGAATTACGGGCTTTTGGCGAAATTTTTTTCGAGGAATTTGCGAAATAGCTTCAACCCCCTGCGTTTGAAGAGGGGGCGCGCCTGCATCGCCAGTTCAAGCCCCCGTTCGTTCAGCCCCGGATTGGTGGTTTTGTTCAGGTTGGGGTTGTCGGTGTTGGCTTCCATTAGCTGCCTGAACCTGTCAGCTTGCTGGGGCAGGGCATGGTTCAGCACATTCCATAAAAGGGTGCTGGGAGCCTCGAGGTCGCTGGCCTGTTCATAGTCAAGGCACACGACATTCAGATCGCGTTTGCTAGCCAGCTTCAAGGGGGTCTGTTCCAGTGATTGGTGATCAGTACGGGAGAAATCGGCCGTTTGCCGGAACGTGTCGTTTTGGCTTGTTTCAGGCGTGTAAAGCACTTCCTTGAGCAGCTGGTTGTGGCAAGAGCGCACGAAGGCCTCATGGCTTCTGCTTGCAAACAGGATGGTCCACAAGATCGATCGGTGCTCAAGGCTGTCTTCCAGACCAGTGATCAAGCGTTTGGTGCGTGACTTGGCGAAGCGATACAAACCTGACTTGTGTCCCTTGTTAAGTGTTTTTCGGAGGGGTGAATCCGCAAGGCCGCTGTGCAGGGTTCCCAAGATGGCTTCGAACGACTGAACGATGGTGTGGATGGTTTCTGGATGCTCCCCGGCCAGCTCCATCAGGGTGTGTCTGGTCTCTGATGTCAGGCGTTGGGGCGTTTTGCGATCCAATCGGCGGCCCCATTGCAGGTGACGCCAAAACTCGGAGCAACGCTTTTTGAAGGTGTTCGGCCCGAGGCCCAACACCCCCTGCTCCAGCAGTGGCTCGCGGTTGGTCTGCAGGTTCCGCTGGATGTACGTGCTGCCCGTTTTATGCAGCCCGCAATGCAGAAAGATCCTTCTTGGTTTGAGCTGACTCACGCGATCTGCCGTTGCGCTTTCGACTCAACACAGCCTTCAAGCCGTTCAAGCGCAAGCCAGGCGCCTTCGCCGTTGTTCTTGTGGCCCTGCCAGATTTCAGGAATGAAGCTTGCCTTAGGGGAGAGCTGGTCCATCAACGCAAACAGCTGAGCCCAGTCGATTTCGCCGTCGTGGATCTGCAGGCCTTCTCCATCGACTCCTTTGGCGTCGGCCAGATGCAGGTGCGCCGTGAACGGAAGAATTGCCTTGAGGAAGCCACTGAAGGAGGCATTGAGGTGGGTGCAAGCGAGCTTCGAGTGGGAAACATCCAGGCAGACGCGCATGCCTGTCTCCTCGCAGAAATCCTGGATGAAGTCGGTGTCGACGAAGAGATTGTGATAGCGCTGCCCACCGAAGTGCCAGGGGAAGGGAGGCATGGTCTGGGGAATGATTTCCACCTCGTTAGCGGTGTTGATCTGATCGAGGCTGTCGATCAGGCGCTGCCGCAATGGTTGCAACTCCGTAAAATCAAGATGATGATGCTCTGAAAATCCCCCGACGTTGGTCACCAGAAGGACGGGGTCGGGGCAGTAGAAACGACGGCGCAGGTCACGGGAGATATCGACCACCCGCTGGAGTTCTTCAATCGAATGGCGCCGGTAGTCGTCATCCGCGCTGCAGAGATCGAGGGTGTGATCGCCCGCAAAGAGTTCGGGGGCATGCACTACCAGGCCCATCGGCTGTGGTGTTGGTAGCACTTGATCGAGATTGACCTCGAGATCCTTGTAGCTGAGGTGGATTTCCACCAGATCGAGATTGCTGGTTTCGGAAAAGCTCTCAATGTCGTGATAACGAACCGGTAGACCAAAGGGATGGAGGAAGCGGTACGCGCGCGGTGTGGCGGCTGGGGCCTCAAGGTCTGAGGGGAAGAAAAAGTCGCCTGCGGCTTTGCTCACCGGCAGCGTCTTGCCGATGAGGTCGGCAAGACGGTTGGGCTGCAGTCCTTGCCCTGGGCTCTGGATGCCGACCATCGCCTCGGTGATCTCCGTGCCGGCAGGCACATCGCAGGTGGCGACGAGGCTCTTGGCCAGGACTTCGCGGTTCATCATTTCGCCCTGGCTGATGCTGCGCTCGCCGCTGCTGCCCATCGACTCCTCCACCCGGCGAATGCCATGGATCATCTGGGCGAATTCATCGGGCAGCAGGCTCACCTTGTGGTCGTTGCCTTCCATGGAGCGATCGAGGGTGATGTGTTTCTCGATCACAACGGCACCTAGGGCGGCGGCGGCAATGGGCACTTCGATACCTCGCTCATGGCCTGAGTAACCCACGGGAGCCTCAGCCAGGTCGCGCAGCCGCTCCAGATAACGCAGGTTGACGTCCTTGAACGGGGTGGGATATGTGGAATTGCAGTGCAGCAGCACGTAGCCTGCACCTTCGTTCTGGAGATGGCGAATCCCTGATCGGATCTCCACTTCCGATGCCATGCCTGTGGAGCAGATCAGGGGCTTGCCGGTGGCCGCGAGGCTGGAGAGCAGGGCGTGGTTGGTGAAATCGGCCGACGCCACCTTGAACCCTTCCATCCCCCAGCGGTTGAGCTTGTAGAGGCTGGCTTCATCCCAAGGGGTGCAGAGGGGCACCAATCCTTTGCTGGCGGCGTGGTCAAAGCAGCGGAACAGATCGTCATCGCTGAGCTGAAAGCGCTCGAGCAGATCCAGGGTGTATTGGGTCCCTAGATCGGAGGCCATGTCATTGCTGTCGCCTGCATTGAGGTATAGCCGGCTCATGTCCCGCATCTGGAACTTGGCGCAATCCACCCCTGCGGCATGGGCGGCATCGATCAATTGGAGAGCGGTGTTGAGATCGCCGTTGTGGTTGTTGCCGATCTCGGCGATCAGGAAGCAGGGTGCGTCATCGCCGATGCGGTGGGAGCCGATCTGCAGCCCATCGGTGGCACGACGGGCGACGGCGATGATGCGGCCATGACTGTCCAGCAGTGGCAGCGCAATGATCCGAGAATTGAGCAGGGCACTCAGATCGCTGGCGCTGGTGCCTTCGGCGGCCGAGCGGCAGTTGGAATTCATGGCCGCGGTGACCGGCCGGTTGAGGTCGATCTCGCCGCAACAGGCAATCCAGCGGCGGAAGTCACCATCGGTGAGCACGCCCTGGAGGATGCCGCTTTCCGAAACCACGAAAATCAGCCGTGACTGGTTGGCCGTGATCTTGCTGAGCGCCGAGAGAATGTTGTCTTCTGCGAAGACAACAAACTTGGTGAAATTCCGCTCAATCAGGATCCCTCTCACCGTTCTGTTCGGCCGCCTGGGTTGAGTGCGTGGTCGAACCTACTTCAGATCTCTGTAAGAGATCAGCAGTGCGATTCGCCGAAGCAGTGGGTTGGTCTGGTGGACGGCCCAATGGCGGCGGGCGACGCCGCGGTGAAGCGGACGCATCAGGGCTGCCTGGCAGAGCAGTTCCCGGGCACTGCTCCAATCGCCACTGGCGATGGCGGATTCTGCCCCCAACCGCAGTTGGTTAAAGCTCGACTGCGCATTGCCCGGGTAGCCAATGGTGCTGGGGATGGGGTTCGGTGTCTGGTGTTTTTGCTCGTTCAAGGCCTCGAGTAGGGCGGAGGGGCTGAACTGATTGCCGTAGCCCATCCACTCCAGCCAGAGCGGATCCGGGGATGGGCCCTCGGCATCAAGGGCATCAAGGTTGGGGATGACCTCCAGGGAGCGCCACACACCGCTGCCGGCATAGACGTGGCATCCATAGTTCGGCTGCAGGCCCAAATCGCTGATGGCAATCGTCCGGCAGCCGAAGTCGAGGGCGTCGAAGAAGGCGGTTGAGGAAAGAGTGGCAAGCAGCCGGGCCTGCTTCAACAGTACCGGCAGAGGGCGATAGTCCAGCCTCAGATTGGAGGGAGGCACCCCAAGGGTCTGCTGCAGGGTCGTGCTGATGTGTGTCTCAACGTCATGAAAAGTGGCATCGCCTGGTGCGATTCGGGGTTTGATCAGCACCTCCCAGTTGGGTGATCGGCGGGCCAGATCGCTGAGCAGGCGCACGACTCGGGCTCGTTCGCTGCTCGTTGCGGGCATGATCACTTGCTCGGCAAACACCAGGCGCCGCAGACGCTGCGCGACGGGGAGTAGGTCAGAGTTGGGGGCGTTGCGCCGCAGGCCAGTGAGCACTGTGCGCTGGTGCTCAAACGGGGTTCCGGCCACCAGTTGGGCTAGGGCCTGCTGATCACGGGGCCCGCTCAGGCAGATCAGGTCGTAGCCCAGTCGCCAACTCACCCCTTCGATGAAGTGGTCGAGCACCACGCCATTGAAACCACAGAACAGCAAGGGACGCCGGCGCTCTCGTTGCAAGGCAAGACGAATGTCGTTGAGCTTGCTGCCCGTTAGGAACACGCCGATGGCGTCAAAGCTTTGCAAACGCGAATCCCGTAGCAGCCCTGCCAGGCTTTGATGGCGCAGTCTTCCTCGCTGGGCCAGGCGTAGCAACAACGCCTGGGGTGTTCCGTCCCGTGGAATCACACTGAAGGTCCAGTGAACGTTCAGCGCGGTTGGGGCGCTGCAAAGGGCTTCGCAGGCCAGTAGCTGGCTGTCACTGTCGGCGATTAACAGCACATTGAGCGTGGGCCTGCTCGCAGTCGCTGTCATGGCTCGTCTCGGAGGATCAGCTCGCTCAGGGCTGTGAGCAGGCGCATCGGTCCGTCGGTGATGTCGGCGCCCATTTCGTCGAGCCAGGCCTGGTTCGCCATGGGTAGCTCTCTTATGGCATCGAGGTGGGGGATGCTCCGAAGGCGATGCATGGCACCGCAGCCGAAGAAGCCAGTTGTGTTCTGTTCATCGTGAATGCCGTAGTCGCCCACGATGATGGGGATCCGGCCCCAGACCATCGCCGCCAGGCTCCAGGGCGAGCTAACGGTCAGGCAGGCGGTGCAGGCCCCCAGCAGGGGCAGAAGCTGCCCAGGGGCGGCTTCCACCAGGTTGTCGGTCAAGGGCGCATCGCTGGGCATCAGCGTCGTCGTTGCGCTCCAGCTGTGGTCGCGTTGCACCATCACGGTCCAGTTCGGCCGTTGCCTCGCCCAGCTGTTGAGTTGGCGAAGCAATTGATCACGGGCGCCCATATGAGTGGGTATTTGTTCTTGGATTAATGCCAGCAGAAGGGGCTGCTGGGTTGGGGCGCATGGTGCTGCCTGTGGGAACCAGAAGCCCGTGCTGATAACTGGCGGAATACAAAGGCTTTTCGGCCAGTTGAAGGTGAGTGATTGGAGTTGTCGGCGCTGGTTTTCTCCGCTCACTAGCAGAAGATCACACCCCAGGCGCAGGCTGAGATCGCGGATCAGGGCATCCCCCACCAAGGGCACGAGCGGTCCGCTGAACAATGTCGCTGCGGGGCGCCCGCGGGCGCTGCAAAGGCCTTGATAAGCCTTAATGAAGTATTGAATCTGTTCTGGGTTCTGCAGGAAAAGGCCGATGGCTGAGACCTGCTCCAACAGGGGGTGTGCTGGCAGCTGTGCAAGTTCGATGGTCAGCTGCGGTGCTGGTGTGTCCAGGGGCTGGTGTCCCAGAAGCGGTGTTCCTGCCGTGATGCATCGCTGCCCTTGGTGTTCAAGCGCCTCGGCCATCAGCAAGCAGGCGGAATGCTCCATCCCTCCGTCGCTGATCAGCAGGAACGTCATCGTTCCCGCAGCAGTTTGGAGAGCCAGCCGAATCCCACCAGACCGTCGCGCACGCTGCGCACGATGCGACGGGTGCGGTGACGCTTGCGCTGGCTGGAGCGGGCACCACCACTGCTCAGCATCCGCCGGCCGCCGTTGCTCAACGCAGCCTTCTGCCAGGAATTGCTGCCCCAGCTCAGGGGTCCATGGTTGAAGGCTCCAAGAGGTGTTGCCGGTCTGTTCAGCCGCTCGATCAGGGCCATGATGAAGCGATCTTCACCCTCGTGCTGCAAGCCTTGCTGCTCGAGCCACTGAACGTCGTGAATCACCTCGAACGGGTTGGCCTTGATCGCAGCGAAGCTGGCGATGGCGCCTGAACTGGCGAAGAAGTGGTTGCCGAGGGTTTCGGTCACGCCCAGATCACCAACGATGCGGGTGCTGATGCCCATAGCCATCGATTCCATGGCCGCCGTCGAGGAGACAGTGATGGCGCAACCGCACTGGCGCAGCAAGCGAGTGGCGGGCTTGAAACTTAGTCTCAGATTCGGCTGATCACGTGTCATTTTGTCAATCACGCTGGCCATCTCCCCGTGGCGCCGATGGAGGGTGCTCTCGATGCTCGATGTTCGCGGTTTGAAGATCACGGGGTGATCGGGCCAGGCTTCGGCCAGCTCTTTGATTTGATCACAGAGGAACCTGCGCTGCAGTGGATGCACCGGAATCGAGGGCTGTTCAAAAAACACGATTGAGGGGTTCTCCGGCGCTGCCAAGCGCGGTTTGGTCTGCCAGAGAATCGGCAGACCCGTCACCACGGCATTGCTGCTGTCGAGGCCCAAGGCCTTGCGGCCACGGTCATACAGGCCTAGATCGTCTGCACTGTTGAGGCAGACCAGGTCGGCGCCTGAACGGTCCATCATTCCTTCAAGGCCGAAGCGGAACAGGATTCCCGGGTAAGCACTGATCAGGCGTGGGCGTTGGTCCTGATCCACCCAAATGTTTTTCAGCTGCAGCAGCGAATCTCGGCTGCGTTGACCATCCAGACCCAGGATCAGGGCGTCGACATGTCCCGCCATGGCGCCACAGAGCTGGCGAAGATCGTTCCAGTTGTGTTTTTCGATGCGGGTCTTGGGGTCGATCCGCCGAATTTCGAGGCGCTGCCGCCGGGAGAGGGCCCGGTTGTTCAGCTCCAGCAGCAGCAGGGTGGTCTCGGCACCCTCCCGGCGGCAGGCCGCCAGCATGGTCATCGCCAGCTTGCCGAAGGAGTCGAAGCAGGCGACGGCGCTGACCTTGCGGCCGACGAGGCGCTTGGATTCTGCGGACGCCATCGACTCCGAAACCTTGCTGGGCAAAATTACTCGCCTTTCTGGGCCGCGATGCTGCGGCAGAGGGCCAAATCTTCTGGCGTGTCGATTTCTGGCCCCACCTCTTCCAGCACCACTGGGCTGGTCGGCGGGCAGAAGCGGCTGCCACTGCGCCTGAAGGCCGTGATGCCCATGGCGTAAATCGCGCCGGTTTCCAGAAAAGCCGCTTCCAGGTCCTGGCGGCGTTGGCGCGGTAACTCAGGGTCGTGGTTGATGCCTCGCCCATCGGCCCGCCAAAGGAAGCCATGCCAGGGAGTAACGGCAAAGCTGCTGTTGCAGCCCTCTTTCTGGAGGGCGGCAAGCACCGCATCGATCTGGGCCCCAGTCGTGAAGGGAGAGGTGCATTGCAGGAACACCAGCTCGGCTTCAAGGGGCCGCTGCTCTTCCAGTACGTCGAGGGCATGCAGCAGCGCCGATTCCGAACTGGCGGTATCGCCGGCGATGGCTGCCGGGCGCCGAATCACCTCGGCACCTTCGGCTACGGCGGCTGCAGCAATGGCGTCATCGTCTGTGCTCACCACCACCCGGCCCACGCCGTTGCTGGCTTTGGCGGCACGGATGCTGCGGCAGACCAGGGGCACATCGCCCACCGTTTGCAGGTTTTTGCCTGGAATGCCCTTCGATCCACCGCGGGCAGGGATCAAGGCCAGCGCGCCATGTGGGACTGCCATCGGTGAGGATTCAGTGCGACCTGTCTTACCCGATGACCAGGCCTGCTGCTCTGCGGCTCGGGGTTCCTGCCCAGGGGATGCTTGCGCACCGCACACTGCCTCAGCTTCTCGCTCCGGACCGTTTGGTGCCTGGCCTTCGCCGCAATGTGGACGTGCTACTTGCCTGGGGGCGGCGACCCAGCGCACTGCGGGTGGAACGCTTTGCCCGCCAGTGGGATCTGCCGGTGTGGCATCTCGAGGATGGTCTTCTGCGCTCGGTGGCCAAGGGCCGTCAGCATCCACCACTTGCTCTGTTAGTGGATCAGCTGGGGGTGCATTTCGATGCAACGGCCCCCAGCCAGATGGAGCAGTTGATCGCGGCGCCGATCACGAAGGATGAGGCCGCTCGCGCACGCGCGCTGCAGAGGCTCTGGCAGGAGCAGCGGCTCAGCAAGGTGAACCCCCCGGTGGAAGCTGAGGTTCCGCAGGAGCCTTACGTGCTGGTGGTGGATCAATCCGCTGGGGATCGATCTATCGCGCTCGGATTGGCCGATGCCAGCTCTTTTCAGCGGATGCTTAAGGCTGCGTTGAAGGACCATCCTGATTGCACGGTGGTGCTGAAGGTGCATCCTGATGTGATCTCCGGCCGCGCCCGGGGCCATTTCACCGCCAAGGATCTGGCTCAGCCCCGTGTTCGCTTAAGCGCGGATGGAGGCCATCCGTCCCTGCTGCTAGAGCGGGCCCGGGCGGTGTACGTGGTCACGTCTCAGATGGGGTTTGAGGCTTTGCTATGGGGTCGCCCTGTCCACTGCTTTGGCATGCCGTTCTATGGCGGCTGGGGGCTGACCCAAGACCGATGCGAGGTCCCGCTTCGGCGACGCCCGGGCGCCAGCTTTGAGGCTCTGGTCCATGCGGCGCTTGTGGGTACCTGCCGTTGCATCGACCCCCAACGCCATCAGCCCTGCCGCATTGAAACCTTGATGGTCGCAATCGGTTTGCAGCGGCGCCTCCAGGCGCAACAGCCGCGGCGGTGTGTGGCCTTCGGCTTCACCCCTTGGAAACAGCGCAACCTCCGTCGCTTCCTGGCGGGAAGTCAGCTTTGGTTCCGCGCCCCTTGGTGGTGGATTCCGCGGGGGGTTGATGCTGTTGTGGTTTGGGGTCGGCGGGCCCGACCGCGGTTGCTTGCAGCTGCGGCGCGGCGGCAGTTGCCGGTGCTGCAGGTGGAGGACGGTTTCCTGCGCTCGGTTGGCCTCGGGGCTGATCTGGTGGATCCGGTGTCCTGGGTAGTGGATCACCAGGGTGTTTATTACGACTCCACCCGGCCAAGTGACTTGGAAACACGCCTGGCGAAAGGGCATTGGACGCCGGCCCAACGCCAGCGGGCCGCGGCTTTGCGTCAGCGGTTGGTGAAGGAGGCGATCACCAAATACAACCTTCAAGCAGATCCCTGGATCCGTCCTGCCGGCCAGCGACGTGTGGTGTTGGTGATCGGTCAAGTGGAAAGCGATGCGTCGATCCGCTACGGCGCACGGGGCCTGCGCACGAATCGGGCCTTATTAGAAGCTGTGCGGGCCGCGGAGCCAGAGGCCTATCTGGTGTACAAACCGCATCCTGATGTTGTCGCTGGGCTTTGCCGTGCCGGTGCCGGGGAGGACGCCGCCGCTCAGCTCTGCGATGAGGTGCTGACGCAAGGTTCGATCCAGCAGCTGTTCACTCAGATTGATGCTCTGCACGTGCTCACATCGCTGGCAGGTTTTGAGGCGTTGCTGCGCGGCGTAGAGGTTCATTGCTGGGGCTTGCCTTTCTATGCCGGCTGGGGCCTGACCCACGACCGCGAGCGTTGCGACCGCCGACAGAGGGAGCTCGCGCTGGACGAGCTGGTCCATGCTGCCCTGATCGACTACCCCCGCTACGTCAGCCGCGACAGCGGCTGGTTCATCACACCAGAGCAGGCCATCGACGAGTTGGTGACTTGGCGCGCCGCTCTTCCCAAACGTCGCACGCTTGTGCAGGCCTTGTTCCGCCACTGGGGACGGCTTCGGCGCCGCTGAGCCGTGCCAGGATTTTGAAATCCATGGGCGGGTCGAAGTTTGGGCAGGGGACGGGCGCCAGCTCTCGTGCAGGTGCGAATCGACGGGCCGGTGCTGCTTTTGATGGGCCCCATCGGTCTGTTCTTCGCTCGCTTTTCTCGCTACTTGCAGGGTTGTGGCATTCCGGTCACCAAAGTGGCATTTCCTCTGCGGGAATTCGGTTTCCCGGCAGATGTCTGTGTGCTTTACAGCAAGCGGATGGACTCCTGGCGTCCATTCCTGCGCCAGCTAATTGAGGAACGGGGAATTCGCCACATCTTTATGTATGGCGACTTCATCATTCCCCACCGAATCGCCATTGAAGAAGCTCGGAACCTCGGTGTGGAGGCCTGGGTGTTTGAGCTGGGTTATCTGCGTCCGAACTACGTGACGCTGGAGCGGGACCGGGTCAACGCCCGCTCCAACCTCAACAAGCCGGCGGCTTTTTATCGAAAGCTGCCCCCGTGCGACCAGTTACCACAAAATATTGTGCTTGATCCAGGTTGGCGATGGCGCAAGGCCTGGAAGGCATCGACCTTCATTCAGCACGCCTTTACCCGCTACCCGATAATCGAGGGGGAGCACAAACTCCAGCCCTCACCACGTTTTCTCTGGTGCCAAGTGCGTGGCACATGGCGCTACTGGCTTTACCGCTGGCAGGAAAAAGCGGTGAAGCAGCGGTTGCTCGAACACTGCTCGTTCTTTCTGGCGATTCTGCAGGTCTCCAGTGATTCCCAGATTCAGATGGGGTCGCCTTACCGGGGCATGCACGACTTCATTGAAGAT
>QCSL01000035.1 GCA_003209165.1 Synechococcus sp. AG-670-B23
TGGAGGCGACCCAGTTCTCCACCACCACCAAGCTCACGGGCCAAGCCACCTGGGTTCTTGGAGCCAGCCGTTTCCAGAGCTCCTCTTCCAGATTTCGTTCCGAGAGCAATGGGGCATATGCCGGCACTTCGTTCAACTATGACTTTCAGTTGGGGTTGTCGACTTCCTTCACCGGCAAGGATCAATTGACCGCGGTTTTGCGTGGCGGCAACTTTGATAGTGATCGAAACGTCTTTGGCAGCGGTGGGCCGTCGGGTTTGGCCACGTTGGAAACCGCCTTTCAGAAGGGTGATCGCCCAAACCTGGTTGCCATTGACAAACTCTTTTATTCCTTCCCGTTGGGGGATGAAATCGCCATCACCATTGGCACGATTGTTGGTCAGGAAGACATGCTCGCGATCTGGCCGAGCGTTTATCCCAGTGACCCAATTTTAGATGTGCTCACCGTGAATGGAGCTCCTGCGTCTTACAACAAAAACAAAGGTGCTGGGGTGGGCATCAGCTTGGCAGCGGAAAGCGGAGCCCGTGCAGCCGCGAATTATGTGGCTTCCAATGGTGCATCAAGCGACACCCGTACCGGCGGTTTCGCCACCGACAAGTCGGGAGGCACCGGCACGCTCCAGCTGGGTTGGGAGGGCGACAACTGGGGTTTGGCTGCTCTCTTCTCCAAGGTGCAGAACGGTCAAGATCTCATTGCTTTTGCCTCGCCCTTCGTCAAGGATCACTTCAGTGATCGGGGAGTGACCAACGCCTATGCCCTTGGTGGTTTTTGGCAGCCGCTGGAGAGCGGCTGGCTTCCCTCGGTTTCGCTCGGTTGGGGCATCAATCAATCCGACACCCAGCGCGAGGGCCAGGTGAACAACAGTCAGTCCTGGAGGGTGGGGCTGGAGTGGAACGATGTGTTCATTGTGGGGAACAACGCCGGTATGGCTGTGGGCCAGCCCGTTATCGCGACGGATCTGCGTGGTGGTGACAACCCTGCTGATGGTCAGTTCATCTGGGAGTGGTGGTACCAGTTCCAGGTGACCGACAGCAACAGCGTCACCCCGGCGCTGTTCTACCTGTCGCGACCTATGGGTGAGCTCACACCCGAAGGTTCAACGTTCCAGCAGCTTGGCGGTCTGATCAAGACCACATTTGTCTTCTGAGTCGAGGGCTCCTTCGTTCCAGACAACTTCAAAGCAGAATGCCGCTGGTTTTTTAGCGCCAGATCCTCCAAGTAGCGACAGAGGTACGTCGATACCGCCGTCGTGGATTTGCAGCAGACGGGTAGCACCCAGCTGCAAGAAGCATGTGCACCTAGCACCAGGGTGCGAGTACCCGCAGGTTGGCCCCAGGTAAATCAGTGAAAGTCTCTGTGTTGGCTACAGGGTTGAGCTGAGCCCATGCCGTTCGTTGGTATGCAGGACAGATGAAGCCCACATTTCGCCTCAATGGCAAGACAAATAACGAACCCCTCATCTCATTGAAATGAGGGGCACATTAAAAACGGCAGATCAATCAGGCGCTGACCTTTGACGTTCCCATATTATCAAATGCCTCAGAAACGCGCTTGAAGTTAAAGCCCATACCGCGTAAGGCATGCCAAAAATGACCTTGAAGGAAAAAGAATGCAAGATAGAAGTGGGTATTAGCTAGCCAAGCCCGGGCGGTGTGTGCCTCACCCTCAAGAGAAATTGTATCGCTGAAGTAGGGAGAGAAGGCAAAACTCAATTTCAACGGGTCGCCATACAACTCAACTGGATAGATAGTTGTGTTTTGAGCGCACCAAATACTGGTCACAAAACCCATCAAAGCCAGACCTGCAAGCGAGTAGGACAAGATCGACTCGCCGTTGTAAATAAGAACCTTTTTGAAAGGTCCGAATGGACTTGAGATGATGTGCCAAACACCACCAATCGTAAGGATAAAGGCCAAGACAGCATGGCCACCCATCACGTCCTCGAGACTGCTGATGGAGAGAAAATTAGCTTGATAACCCCATACCATTCCAAGGTCGATATTTGGTTCAACCTTTCGAACAGCTCCTATGGCACTGTCGTAAATGCCATGACGTTTTGCCCACTCAACAAAGGCAATGACTCCGAGGCCGAGGAAAATCAGATGATGCCCCAAAATAAAAGTAAGCTGTTTTGCATCACTCCATTCAAAATGAAACTTTTGGGCTCGACCCTCAGCTTCTGAAAGGTCTTTAGGAGCTCGAAGCGTATGCCAAATTCCAGCGGCTCCAAGTACAGCAGATGAGACCAGATGGAAGGCTGCGATTGCGATCAGGGGTTGTTGATCAACAATTACCGCACCTTCTCCGACGCCGAGGCCAAGTCCGGCAAGATGTGGAATCAAAATTAGTCCTTGTTCACCCATTGGCAGAGTTCCGTCATAACGGGCTAGCTCAAACAAGGTGAAGGCACCTGCCCAAAACATGATCAAACCTGCATGGGCAGCGTGGGCTGCAATGAAAGAGCCGGAGCGTTTTGCGACTCCAGCATTTCCAGCCCACCAGTCATAACTGACTGACGAACTTCCGTAAGACTGCATTTTCAAAAATATGCGACACAGGAAACCTAATGAGTGCTAACCAAAGAATTAACCTGGTTTCACATTACTTTGTAAGGGTAAGTCGTATTTAACCAGTAAAAGAATCATTTGGGATGGCTAGCTTTTCTTTGATCCGATGAGTCATTGATTTTGTGCATTTGATGCATGAGATTGACTCATTCAAGCTTCATGAGGAAACTATTGATGCTTGTGCGAATAGGATGTTGTTCTCTAGTTTATAGTATTGATGGCATGAGCTGTATCATATGAATTCACCAACAGAACGCAGTCTTCTCTAGATTTCGATTGGTTTACAAAATTTGTAGTTAGGTGGCAAGCTATGTTTCGACCACACATGGCTTACTTCCCATTTTTTTAATGCACAAAAAAAGGATCTATCTCACGAAAGTGCATAAGAGAGATAGATCACTTCCGTTGTTGTCTAAACCCGTCCGAGGCCGACAAGGTAATTATCCTGCCCTGATAGTTATTGGATGTTCGTAAAGCTTCAAGCTCATGTTAGATACCTAACATGTGTCAGATCAAATGATCAGGAGTAAGATTAAATATCTTATTCAGAGTGTGGCCCACTCAGAAGGCAATACACTCGTGATGATCTTAAAGCTATTTTCCCCTTCGGTTTGGAGGATATAAGCGATGCCTTGAGGTTCAGGATAAATACCTGTTGCGGCCTCGAAAATATCATCATGACCGATAATTATAGTATTGGTTCCTGGACGAGGGGGACGCGTTAATATTGGTATGACATTCTTTTTCATCAGTGCAATGTGGTCTTTGGTGTAATTCTCATAAGGTAGAAAGTTTAACCGTGAGTCTTTTTGTGTCCATTCTCCAAATGCAAAATTTGCTGTTTTCCATGACCGGCAATATTCACTAACAATAATTTCATCGACTGGAATACCTTTTGAAGCAAATGCCTTGCCAATTTCGTAGGATTCACTGATGCCTTGAGTGCTGAGCTTTCTCTGAGAATTGCAATCATCAAGTCTCATCAGTGGATCAGCTTGATCTGCATAATCCTTTTCCGTTGTTGCATGGCGAAAATAAATTATATAACCTCCATCTTTTAGAGATGCAAGCAACAAGGATTTCCCAATCCTCTGGTCTGAGGCTAGACCGCTGGTGTGCTTATCAATTTTTTGTTCCTCCGAAGATGGATCCTGATTGCGATCTGAGGATGATCCTGGTGCTTCATTCAGCCCGCATGAGCTTAAAAGCAATGTCAAGAACAATGGAAATAATTTTTTTGTCATTAGACTGATTGATGAAATACTTATTTGGATGTCAATTAATTTGAATATTATTTTGTTTTTATTGTTTTTCAGGGGCTGATGGTGTTGGTTTGGCTGATACTTTCTTCGGCTTGAGTTTGGACATATCCAATCGTTTTTCGCCGAATACTTTGTAGAGAACCAGAACTAAACTGCTTGATAGCGGAATTGATGTGATTCCACCAACAGCTATTTCGAATCCAGACAATGACATGGAGAATTACAGGGGGTGCTAATCTTAAAAATTGATTTTAAATTCAGGGTTATATTGTTCTGTGAAACGCAAAACACGTTGTCGCTCAATTACATATCGAACTGTTGTTTGATGGGCTTGTGCAATTGCCTCAACTAGCCCGATTGGCCATTCTGTTCCACAGCGCATTTGGGCTTCTAATACCGATGCATCAAGTTTTAATAAGCGGGTTGATTTTCGAGACATTAGGTTGATTCTGAGATTCAGAAAGCATCAAACCCAGCCAATAATCGGCAAAGAGTTAGAGCAATCAATTGTCCTGCTTTGGTGTAAACGTCTTCCTGGCTCTTGAACCTGGAGGGAAGAAGAGCCAGATGACGCCCAATGAAAATGAAGACCCATATTCATTGTTTGAACAGCTCCGGCTGGATTGAACTGTCCACTGCAATATTCGCGCTATGAATGAGCTAAGGCCTTTCACATGCCGCGACAGCGCGTCACAATTGATGCACTTTTTCGTGTAAGATGACATCCTAAGCTTTCAGTTGTTTGTGATTCATTAAGCATTGATCACTTAATACAAGCCTTTTGTGTAGTTTCATTTTCTGGTGTTAGTCTATTTTTACCAACAGAATTTTCTTAAGATACCAACCAGTTTCGATTTGAAAAGCAGATATTATTCTCTGGGGGGGCAGATACAATTATGATTTACTCTCAACATCCTCAATTATATTGCAAACTCTTTCTTTAGCTCTGATTGTTTGACTCTCGATTCTCAATTGCACTAATTGCCTGAAATCGCAATAATGTATATCTTCTGTTTTTTTGTCGCGCATGATTTCCTGTGCTTCCCTCATCAAATATTCGTACGTAGCTGGATCAGTTGTTCGGTTTGCAAGGTCTATGATGTGAGCGAATGCTTCAATGTTAGTCAAGATTGGATTGCTGGTTCCCTTTAATGTAGTCGAGAGAGAATTACGTTTGTTTTAAATTGTACTAACCGATGCTTGCATTGATCGTTTTGGATTTATCAGAATTGCATTGATGAGTTGTATTAGTCGTTTGGCTTGTGCAGTATGATTTCGTTGTTCTCAGTCTAAATGTTTGTAAATAGATTTGTTCACCCTTTTTCGACGGATAGAACGTGGATTAGCCTGATAAATCCTTTATTTGAATATCATTAAAATAATAGAAAAGCTAACTTTTTGGAGGATTCTAACATTTTTATCTATTTTATTTCGCGATGAAGAGTCATCTTATTGAGTTGCGGGCAAAATTTCATGAGTTCGAGCCTTTCAGGATTGTTTCTTCGGTTTTTTGTAGTTGTGTAGCGAGAGACTCCTGGCTTACGTTTCTCAGCAGCGGTTGCCGTTCTGCATTCAGTGCACTCGAGTGTGACAACAATGCGAATGCCTTTACTTTTAGCCATGGAAATTCACTGTATGTCTGGGAATAAGCAACTGGACTGACTCCTCTGGTTTGAGTAGAAGAGTCAGTTGTAACCCCAGCGCGATGACTCAGATAAGTCATCTGATGAAGGTGCCTCGCGAGAACCTTCCAAGTCATATTAACCTTGTTCTCAAAGTGCACGAGTGCAAAAGAGTTGTTTTGAGCTCTCATTTGAAGCGGTCCCTGGGTATCAACTCCCCGGTTCCGCTGGACTGACTCTTCGTCGCTCAAGATGAAGAGCCAGTTTGTGCTCCAGCGCCCGATGGCTCGCCAGAATCACCGGGTTGAAGAGGCGCCGTCAAGCTGACCTCAGTAGGAACGATGACTTGGTTCAACGTTTTTCTTCTTGCCGATGATTCATTGATTATGCCTAAATGAGCCAGCATAGAGTTTCAAGACTACGACCAAAATCTGTAAACACTGATCTGACTTCCCGTTCTCTCTTTGGTAACGGCTAGTGCAGTGGTCAGCTCCCAATGGCTGTGAACAGGCCAGTAGATGGAAGTTCTATTTTGTACAAATTCAAAAACAGCGTTACTTGATGTTAGATGGCCTGTTTTTCGGATGAAGCGAATTTGCCAGTCAAATGACACTCAACAATGTTTTGGCAAGACGTTACGCTGATCTGACTCCCTGCATCGTCAGAAGGGAGTCAGTGGTGTTATCAGCGCCCAATGGTGATTGCCCCCACCATTGGTTGGAGGTTTCCTGCGACGGAACTTCCTTTACCAGTATTGGTCGGCATATGGATGGGGTGGCTTTAGATCTTTCGATGTCTTGAATCAAAAGAGTCTTGGCAAGGTAGCTGAGTTGAAGACGCTGATCTGACTCCTCCCCTTCATAAGAGGAGTCAGGCGGTTGCGTGCCTTGTCGGCGTGGGAAACGCTGTTCTGTCTCCTCCGGTTGAGAAGAGGAGTCAGCTGACACTCAGCGCCCAATTGTTATTGGAGGGACCATTGGATGGAGGACTCGAAGCTTCATAAGAAGCATCTCCCTGGCTAATGATTCAGTGCTGTTCTTATTTGACGATTCTGGTGACCAAATGAGCAGCAGCAAGGTAACTGCGGCTGCGATTTCACAGCACCAGGCAGTTCTGGATGCTTGGCTCAAATGGAATGATATGTTTTTTGCTAGGAAAAACCTTGGCTAGGCTTTGGGTTAGCCTTTTTCTGCGACGCAACGATGTGCTAATGACACCCATGATGGTCATTTCATCTCAGAATATTGCTCGCAGTTCCAGGCGACCCACAACACCAGCGCCATTCCTGGGCTCTCCTATCTGTAAGGTCCTGTTGTCGAGTGGCTCGAACATTAAGAAGTTGGGCGAACAGATCAAGACCAATGCGGTGTTTTGAGTGGCGATGACAAGGAAATACAGCCGAAACGCTCAATAAGAACGTCGCACCGTTGAATGCGATCCATTAGTCACTCAGTGATCGAGGTGTACTGGGCCATACAGACTTAAGGCCAATGCTTCGGATTCAGGGGGATGCGCAGCTGCTCCGCTCTTTGCTCATTTGCGCCGAGGGGGTTTGCTCACAGCGTATTGAGAAAGAATCTCAATTTAAAGGCCTTATTGAGAATGACTTGCAATATCGGCAAGGAGTCTGTACTGTTGCGAGTAATTCTCAATCGCGATAGCTCGTGACGACCTCTGCTTACCGCTTCCTGCCGGACGATCCAGCGGCACCTTTGTCGATGCCCAGGCTGCAAACCGTCCTTCTGGATCCTGCTGGCAGAGATCAGGCCACTGTTCTCGAGGTGTTGGAGGGCGTTTGCCGCGTGTATTGCCCTTGTGAGGAAACCGAGGGCATGACTCTGGCGTTCTTGCAGTCGGGCGACAGGCTTCGCACAGACCGCATGTGTAGCGATGGGGCCTGTGTTGAGGCACTTACGGCGCTGAAGTTTTGCCGTGATTCCGTTTCCACGGACGAACTTGGCATTGATGCAGTGAATGAGTGGACCTTGCAGCTCTTGCGAGTCCGCCACCTCGGTCAGGCAGAACAGCGTCTTCATGCCCTTTTGGCCTTATTGGTGAACCGACTTGGCCTTCGTTGCAGTGATACATATCAGCTTCCCTTCCGTCTCACCCATGATCGTTTTGGCGAGTTGATCGGTGCTACACGGGTAACCACAACCCGTCTTCTCTCGAAATGGCGTCAGGCTGATCTGGTTTCCATGTCACCTGGGGATGTCACGATGCGGCTTTCACCTGAGCTGATCAATTCATCACCGCTTCAATTCTGAACGTCGTGAATTCCTTTAGTGTTCTTGGTGACCTCTGCGGAGAGGTTGAATGGATTTGGCGGCGTATGCAGTGTGCCACTCGTTCCATTCAACAATGCCAGAATCAGCAATTAAAAGTGCGGCTTGTTGAAGAGATATCCTTTCATCGCTATCGGTGTCTGGTTATCAAGACGGCATTGGTTTCGACCAAATATTGTATTGATTCTCAATCGATACAAAAACGTTTGTTGGAGGAATTACTTTCTCGTTGTCTATTGAAAACAAAGATTCTGTATCAGTTTTAGAGAACTAGCTTTTACAGTCTTCAGGCTTGGATGACAATAGACATCCTCATTTTATTGTTCAGACTCTCTAGCCTTTGAAGGATAGGCTAAGTATGTTACTGCTGTATTGACACTTCGCGAAGTAGATAATGTTTGCATTTGCTTTATTGGATCAGGCATAGTGAAGTGGTCTGCCTTGTACTGGTTCGACAGTCTTGCCTAAACTACTTTTGTCGATATTCAATCGTCATTGAAGGATGTGTTTATTGTTTATTGGATATGTTCAGCACAAGAGCTCTTTTTTTGTATTCTGACTCTCTACCTGGACAATCAACTATCTCTTTGGATCAATGCAAAAGAATCATTTGTCTGATCGTTATTCGATTGATTTTTTAATTTGCAGAACGGAGTTTTGATTGTCAACTGCATGCTTGTTGGGTCGGAAATTTTAGAGGAATTCATTGATCACATGGAACGTGACGACTTGGTTCGTCTGCGCTGGCTCAAACGCATACGAGAGTCCGGTTTTGATCAAGCACTCTCAGAGTATCGGCAGATGGTAAATGGGCTCAGACAGTCTCCGACTAATGTTTCCAGGATGAAGCAAGGCCAATGACTTGCCATGATGTATCTGATCTCACTTGAATTTGAAACAAGCTTCAATCTTTACTTCTTAGAGTTTGAGAGTCTGATGGGGTGATTCCTTTCGCATGACTTTCACCATTTTCTTTGCCACGTCAACGGGCAAAACTGAAGACGTTGCTGATCGACTCAAGGAGCTTCTTCCCGGAACAGAAGCGATGGATGTCGATAACATTGATTCAATTGATGAGCTGGTTTCAGCCGATTCTTTGATTTGCTGTGTCCCAACATGGAATACTGGTGCTGATGAGGCACGATCCGGAACTGCATGGGATGATTTGGTTCAGGAAATTCCCGACAAAGATTTTGCTGGAAAAACAGTGGCAATTGTTGGCCTTGGAGACTCCTCTGGTTATTCCGATTTCTTCTGCGATGCAATGGAGGAACTGTATACGGCTTTCCTTCAATCTGGTGCTAAGTTGATCGGTAAGGTGTCAACAGAAGGATACACCTATGATGACTCTAAAAGTGTTATTGATGGTAAATTCTGTGGTCTAGCAATTGATGAAGATAATGAGTCAGAATTAACCGATCAACGCTTGCAGGCTTGGGTGCAGCAAATTAATGCTGAGTCTTGATAAGAGACCACCATTAATCAAGAGCGCCCGAAAGGGCGCTTTTTTATCGATGCACCCAATCCACCCGGATATCCTTGCGCTTGTTTAGATACTTATCAATCGCCATTGCTGCAATGCAGCCATCGGAGCAAGCAACAACAGCCTGCTTAAAGGGAGTGTTGCGAATATCGCCAATTGCCCAGACTCCGTCGATATCAGTCATCATGTCGTTATCAACATGCACTCCACCATTTGAGTTGACAGGGATTTGTCCTTGTAGGTAGTCGGTGATTGGTAGTGTTCCTGTGGAGTAGACAAATGCACCCTGAACTAGAATTTCTTGGTCTTCATCTCTTCCGGATGATTGCACTTTAACGCTACTGACTCCCGTGTCATCTCCTTGAATTTTGGTCAGCCGTGTTCGTTTCCAATGCCTCACATTATTTGAATCGAGTAGAATTTGAAGTTCTGGCGAGTTTATGTTGGGTTTACTATTAGTAATCCAATGCACTGTTGATGCAAATTTGGTGAGTACGAGGGCCTCATCAATTGCTTCTTGATTAGATCCGTAGACGGCAACTTCTTGTTGTTTATAGAAAGCTCCATCACAGGTTGCACAGTAACTTACACCTTTCCCAAGAAACTCGATTTCTCCAGGAAGTGTCGATGCTCTTCCCATCGCACCCGTCGCAAGAACTATCGTCTTACCGACGAATGTACCCTCCGGTGTGTAGACAACTTTCTCAGAATCAGACATGCTGACCCCATACACTTGGGCTTGCTTGTATATCGCTCCATAGTCAATTGCTTGATCTCTCATTATTTGCAATAGTTCTTCCCCCGAAGAGTCACCTGCAACCCCTGGATAGTTGGCAATTTTGTGAGTGATCGCCAGTGCTCCAACCGCTGCATTTTTATCCAGGATAATTGTTGATAGATTGGATCTTGCTGTATACAATGCGCACGAACACCCTGCAGGCCCACCACCAATAATGACAACATCAAACTCATCTGTTTTTGTCATGAGTTGTGCTTGCTGATGCTTAGATGTTTGTATGAATCAGGAACTAGATTTTGCTTTTGTTCTGGCACCATTGTGATAAATGATTCCATCATTTTTGAGGTTTTCCTCCATTCTTCGAACGGAAAGAAATGGCGTCCATTCTTTATTTTCTGATAGCAGTCCCCTGGCTTTAAGTGTTGTTGCCATCGTTGATAGTTGTTTCCATCGACTACAAAGTCGCTTTCGCCATTAATCACGAGTATTGGTGTGTAGATTTTGCTAAGATTGTCAATCTTGGGATTGTGAATGATTGATCCGTTAACAAAATCATTGTCAAGACACTTGGCCAATAGTCTTGTCATTATGTTTTGCACCTGATCAGCTTGGGTGTTGATCAGAAGACGGCTTAAGTGGCTCAAGATATGAAACCTAGAGCATGATAATTGACTTCGCATGCATTGATAATGGCTGCTCCATTGATTTGTGGAATGTACATCTACTGACAGTAATGAAGCTGATGCTATATTCTTTGGATATTTATGAGCGTAAAGATAGGCAATTGTTCCGCTTAAACCGTGGCCTACAAGGTGTATAGGGACTGATGAGTTTACTATGGTCTTTCTCAAAAGACTATGGACGACATTAATATCACATGATTCATCAAGATCATGCTCAAACGACCACCTTTTTACCTCAAAATGCTGACTTAGAGTTTGCGCTGTCCTCTTGAAGAGGCAATAAAGTGAAGGTTGAAGATCAATCCAAAGTATTTTTTTGGCGTGCATGGAATTTCATTTTCCTTACTATCCTATGTTTTTGATCATCCATTCTTTCAGAGAAGACATGTTAATGTAATCATTGTCACAACGACACTTCTCACGCCGTCGTTGTTTATCTGTCAGAAATCACAAATTTTCCTTGCTTGATTTGATCCTTGATTCTTTTGATTAATTTTTTTTCGATTGGATCTGCTTTGATTTCACAATCTAGAATATCCTTAAAGGTGGTTTCGCTTATTTTGTTGAAGCATGAGATGTGAAGATACTGATCTACTAGATTATGTTCTCTCTTGTCCAATGCTTTCACTTGTGATGGCTAAAGACTGATCTATGTATTATCACCACATTTCTTCTTCGCAGTCCGTTTTTATGATTAAATCAGATGTTGCATAAGCTACGCATAGAAGTGAATATCCATTTTCTATTTGATCATCGTCAAGAAAACTTTGATCCGACTGGTCGACTGTGCCTTGAATGATTTTACCGACGCAGGTGCTGCAAGCTCCTGCTCTACATGAATAACTCATATCTATTCCAGCCTGTTCTGCAGCTTCAAGAACATATTCATCATCAGGACAATCGAAGTGTTTGATCCCATTAGGCATCCTTAATTCAACCTTGAATGAGGACATCACTTCAAACAAAAACCTATAATAATCTTTTTTGGTTTTCCGTGCGTATATTTTCATCTAGGCTGTGTTTCATTGGTTACAGTTGTGATTGATTGCATGCATGTATCAGCTTTGATTTCATAATGATCATTGAATACATCTTATCGTGATACTTTTAGATTCTTCTATTAAAAATAAAATACTCTTATAAAAATACTTCTATTTATGGAACCATCATCATCTTCAAGAGTGTCACACTATTTAGGTACTCTAAGCGGATGGCGGAAAAAGCGCCTGGAGATTGCTTTAGCGTTGAGAAGCCAAGGGTGGACCCATAGACTTATTGCCGAATATTTGGAGGTTTCTCCTAAATCATTGATGCGCGATATCAAATGTTTTGCAATTGATCCACAGGGTTTGAATATTTGAGACTAGAAAGTCTCTTTTAATGGCATAATACCTTGTTTTACATTTATTGGCTCTATGCCTGAAGAGATGCAGGTTTGTTTTTCCCTTCATCAAGCTCGTTGTCAATGAGCAATAAGGCTGCTGCTTGATTATCTGCAAACTTTACCCTTCCTAGCAGGTGGGCAAATTCATGTTCTGACTGTGTTTGCAATTCAACCATGGGGTCAAGAAATACGGTTGTTCGTGTATCACTTGTACGCTCAGCCATGGAATAAAGCTGTTGCAGAGACGCAGTCACGTCAACTTCCATTTGGAATGCCGATGCCATTACATCAGCTGGTGATGCCCAGCTCTGTAAGGGTGCATCTACTGCTTTTAATGCAACGCTTTGTCCTCGCGTGATGATGTATTCGGCGAATTTGGCAGCATGCGCATGCTCACTATTGGACTCGTCTCGGAAGAATCCTGAAAATCCTCTCAATTCACGTTCAGCAAACCAGATTGCTGCGGCGAAGTAGGACGCATGGGCTTGCCTCTCCATGTTGAGGTGGTCTTGGATAGCTTTCAACAGATCCGAATCAATTGCTTCAGCGATTGCTCGACCTGCTGGGCCATAAACAATGGAAGATGTGGGGTTTGAGTTGGTTGTTGACAGCATTTTTTACTCGTCTATGTTCATACGATACACCTAGTGAGGCTGCACTGCACCATTGGTGTGCTAATTGCACCAAGTTAAATGAGAGTCATTATCAAAAGCTTATAAAATTACAGGTTACTCAAACTATTGATTGAGTTTTATCGATCAACGCCAACCAGCATTTGCCATGACCTGTATTGCAGCTTTTTGTGTGGCACCGAGTGCACTGATCGAGACATTATCTGAGTTAAATTTGCCAAAGTTTTTTAATTCTTTCGATGTTCCAAAGTTCTTTAGAGGATATTCGTATGTTGGGCCAGCTATCAATTGACTACCTTCGGGCGAAGAAATGAATTCAATGAACTGGACGGCTTCGTTTTTGTTCTTTGCTGATTTGGCAACACCAGCAGCGCTGATGTTTACGTGCGCTGGATTTGGCATGATGAGTTTGACGTTAGAAGTTATTTTCTGATCATTCTTGCCGCTCGCTCCTGCTTGCATTCTTGCAAGGTAGTAATGATTGACAAGGCCCACCCCACACTTCCCTTGGCCTACCGCGCGAATCAATGAAACATCACCAGAGAAGTACGGTTGACTTACATTATTGACCATTCCTTTGACCCATGTGGTGGCTTTTGCTTCGCCCTTCAACACAATTTGGTCGGCTACAAGTGATTGGTTGTATACGTTTTTCCTTTTACGCAAGCAAAGCTTGCCTTTCAATCTTGGCTTTGATAGGTCTGAATAGGTTTCAATCGTATTTGGATCAACAACATTAGGGTTGACTATAATTGCTCTGACGCGCCTTGTGAATCCGAACCATTTATTTGATAGATCTCGATATCTTGCAGGTACGTTTGACAGCAGTTTATCTGACTGAACAGACTGGAGTAGTCCTGCATTTGCAGCGTTGTTAATCCTTGCTGCATCGACCAAAAGGATTACATCTGCATTTGAATTGACTCCCTCTCGTTTAAGTCGCTCTACTAGTGATATCCCGGTCGCCTCAATCAACCTTACCTTGATTCCCGTTTGCTCACTAAATTGTTTATATGCTTTCCTGTCAGTGTTGTAATGCCGACCCGAGTAAACTCTAACTTCTTTCGCTTCTACTGACGGTATGGCGGCGAATGGTGCGACCAGAGACAGTGCTGCCAGGAACCTAAGCATGTTTAAAACTACTTACACTTCTATAATAAGCGTATCACTTGAGTTGTCAGCTGTTTATGAACGGGATTTTCGTAGTTTTTGTTCAGGTCTTTTGAGTCTCGTTATTTTCTGATAAATGGATTTCCTGAAGCATACTCTGTTGCCTCTTCCTGAAGTTCGTGACTTTCAGCAGCGTCTAGGAGCTCCCAACCTTCCTTGGCGAGATGGTCGACTTACCGCTGGTGACCAGGCTTCATTGGTCAAGCAAAATCTTCAGCTTGATCCAAATGCTGAGCTTGCGCTTGCGATCACCAACCGCATTTCCTTAGCACTTACGAATGACCCCCTGGTCAAAAGTTTTTCACTGATCCGTAAGGTCCATAGCATGCTGGTTTCCAGGTCGGGTTCTGGAGATTCATATGGATGGCATGTTGATAATCCTTTCTCACGGCATGGTCGTCGAGATTTGTCTTTTACCTGCTTTTTGAGCGACGAAGATTCCTATGATGGTGGATCCTTAATCATCCAAAGTGGTGGTGAAGATACCAAGGAATTTCGCTTACCTCTTGGTCAAATAGTTATCTACCCGTCCTCCATGTTGCATTGTGTTTCACCTGTATTAAGTGGTACGCGCTTTGTTTGCGTTGGCTGGATTGAAAGCTATATCAAATCCGCCGATGATCGTTCGTTGTTGTTCAATCTCGACGCCGGGGCGCGTGGCTTGCTTGCTCGCCACGGACGTTCTGATGAGCTTGATCTCATCTTCCAAAGCTACACCAACGCAATTCGCCGTCTGTCTAGCTGATTTGTAGCTTTTGATTGGGCGATCACCATTTTCATCTGGTTTGCTCTTCTCTAGAATTGAGTCCGTTGAGTTTTAATCAAATGCCAAAGCCCACTGCCATTTCTGTTTTTGTTGCTGCAACCTCGCTTCTTGTTGCATCTGCAGGTGTTCCAACCGTACAGGCCCAGGATGCGGGAGGCCTCAAGGAATGGAATACAGATCAAGGCGTTGACGAGGAAAGTGTGTTGGACTCTGATGCTGCTGCGTTAAAGAAGAAAGCTGAGCAGGAAGATATATGTGTTCCTATTGGGGAAGGTGAAAACTGTTGGTGATTTATTCTTTGGTTGATCAAATGGGGCGTTAGCCCCCTTTTTGTTCAACTAAAGCGCCCCTTGGGGCGCCTTTGTTTGATCTGTTGTGAATCAGAATTTGAAGGTGGTCTTGACCAGACCGCCAAATGTGTCTGAACCGTCAACCGTTGCATCTCCATCAGCATTCTGGATATAGAACACTGCAGGAGTCACAGTAATATTGTCGGTGACTTGAATGTCATAGTATCCCTCGATGGCGAAGTTGCTATCGTCGAGATCACTATCACCCTTTGCTTCTGTGGCATAGCTGGAGTACGAGCCAAAGCCGATACCCAGTTTGTTGCCATCAATGAAGGCATTCTTCCAGTTTAGGCCAACCATCCAGCCAAACACTTCCTCCGTGCTGCCAGCAGCATCGGCATCAGAGAAGCCAACATCGATTCCAGCACTGATAGTTGGAATAAGTCCAGACTCTTCTGGAGTCCAGTATCCACGAAGTCCGAATGCATGCAGACCTTGGTCGTAGCTAGAGGCTGCGGGAGTTGAGTAACCCATCGCAGGAGTGGAACCATCCTCACCTTGCTTGTAGGCATACAAGGCAGAGAGATACCACTTGCGGTTGCCGTAACCAACCTGGCTCAGGAAAAGTCCATCGGTGTCATCTCCGAACATACCCAGTCCTTCATCAGACTTGGCACCCTCGCCACCGTCAGCCACATAGTTGGCCGCTACGTTCCATGCCGCTTCGCCTGGCGCGACGTTTTGACGCCATTGAACACCAAAGCCTTGGCCAGTGCTAGCGCCCATCACTGAACCATAACCACCCAGCTTGAATGCCTTGAGTATGGGTTTGTAACGGGTGGGTGTTTCCACCATGTAGTAGTTCTCTATCAGAGCACCAACGGTGAATTTGAAGTCACCGACAGGGAAGGTGTACCAGAGTTTGTCTACCTTGAGGGTGTTGTCCCCGGACTTAGCGTCGGACAGGTATGAGTTTTTGTTGGTCCAGACGTTCTTCATGTTCCCCACACGAAGACGGGTGTAGAGGAGATCCTTGCCAGTGAAGGTTGTGTTCAGGTTGAGGGTGTAGCGATATGAGAACGAAAAAGCATCGTCATCACATGCACCACCTTCCTTAACGCACTCATCTCGGTCGTCATAGGTGACGCCACCCATGAAAAAGTCAGCTTGCCCCTTGAGCTTGGTGGTGGTGGAGAACTGGGTCGCCTCCAGTTCGCCAACGCGGGCCTCGAGGCCGTCAACGCGACCCTTAAGGATGGCCAGCTCGGTTTCGAATTCCTTGAGCAGGCGACGCAGCTCGTCGGTCACTTCAGTGACGCGGTCGAGGCAAGCGTTCAAAAGGGCAGCCGCTTCATAGCGGGTCATGGCCCGGCCGCCGCGGAAGGTGCCGTTGGGATAGCCGGCGACGCAGCCGTAGGTCTCCACCAGGTTGGCCAGAGCCTGATAGGCCCAGTCGGTGGGGTAGACGTCAGAGAATTGAGTGACGCTGGTGACCTGATCAGCGGAAGACGCGTAATCAGAAACACCGTTGATGTTCAGCTCGGCGGCATTAGCACCGGTGGCCAGAAGGCCAAGGGCAGCAGGAGCCACCAGCAGTTGCTGGAAAAGCTTCATTGAATTCCTCACACAGGAAAGCCCATAAGGGCGACCCCTATATTGCTCTTGTTCTGTGTCGCCTGTTACTCCTTTTCTTCATTTACAAGTAGCTTTTTTTACATTTGCTTGTTTTTTTGATGTGCTGCTTCGTCGCTTTTTTTGATTCGGTTGGAACTTTTAGGGCGTAGGCAGATCTGGCCTGAGTGGGATCAGAAGATCTACGGTTTTGTCTCTTTTGTTACCCGTGACGGGTTGTTTCGGCGAGATAAAATACAGTATTGTTCAGAAATAAAATTTTTTTAGATCTTGGCCAAGTCTTCCGAAGAGCATCTTTCAATAAGAAAGAAAAAGGGTTGCAAGAAATCCAAATGTTCCAAATGGAAGGGTGGTACCTGCCGTTGTGGTCATTAATTAATCCACCGGTAAAATTATTTGATTTTTCAATTCGTCAATATAAATCCGTTTGGTTTTTCTCAGAGTGCTAATTGTTCTTGATACTGTCGATCTTGTAGATCCGATCATTTCAGCGATGCGTGAATGAGGAAGGGTGTGATCTAATAATAGGCCTTGCGATGTTCTTTTACCTAATCTTGTCGTCAACAATTGAAATAATTTCATTACACGATTTTCTAAGTTAGTTTCATGTCTCACGATATGTAGCTGTATGATCCAATCCAAAATTGAGTCTTGATTCTTGAAGTCTCTTTGATCAATCCATTCAACGAAATAAGTTGTGTCAGTTATGGCTTCTATTCTTATGTCTAAATCTTCTGGGTAGTTGAATTCGCAGTCGTCCGCTCTGCATGCAAAAGCCAAAGTTACATCATAAGCATTGTCTGTTTCTGTCTGTTCAGCCCCAATCCTTATGACACCTGTTTTTACTGATATTTTTATTTGTTCCCCTGCTTGTGGCCTTCTAAGATCCACAAATTGTGATGAATTGAGTGATATATTTTTGACCATTATCGGTCGTTTCCTGTGTTCGGTATTCATTGACACAATGGCTTGTGCTTTTTACTACACTGCCCTGTGCCTAATTTATTTGTAGCGATACTTCCATTACGTAATACGTGTAAAGCCAAGAATTATTGTGTAATTTATGGATTTTATAGCACGTTCTGGGTTGTTTATTTTGTCAGTTCTTGTGATATTTGCTCTTCTTGAAGTAAAATATGACACGCTTCGTCGTCGCGATAAGGATTCCGTGTCTGTTATAAACCAATCCACAGCATCTTTTCGGGTCTAATGCTCTGAAGTGCTTCCATGTGCTCTTCTGTCAGGGCTTGGGCTGCTTTTTCGTGACCGTTCAGCGAAAGGTGTGATGCCCGTTGGTAGCACCATGCGTTGATTTCTCGTAGCGTCTTGTTTCTGAGTTGTTCGATGTTGTTCATTTGATTTGAGATTATTTTTCAATTGCTTATTCTCCTGCTCCCTGATTCGTTTGATGCCGATTAAATTGCTTCTGACTGTTTCATATTGTTTGTTTTGTTGTGATTATTTGCATTTCTCTTGATAATTCTTTTTGCTTGTTCTTGTTGTCTGGAATTCTTCTTTTCTCCAAAATATCAGCATGAGAATAAGAATCGTTGTCAGCGATCCTGTTGTGTTTGTGTGGAGAAGGTGTATTTTTCGAGAATCTTTTGTAATTTCAAGCTAAAGAGAACGCGAATTGACTGGTCGTAATGTCTTCGGCTACCCCTTGTGCATGCACGCTTTGCACCTGTCAAGTGCAGGTGTCCCACGCCGTTGTTCGTGATGGCCAGAGTTTCTGTTCAGAAGCGTGTGCGATCGGGCACCCCAACCACGAGCCTTGCCATGGCAGTGGTTCCTGCGGCTGCACCTGCGCGGAATGATGCAGTTGGGGCTGATCTCAATCTCCCTTTTCTGGGCTGGCTTTTTTGAGTATCACGCCGGTCAGCGGCTTGGCTTCAGCAGCATCGTTAGCCCAGACACGGTCACAACAATGGTGAGCACCCCCAGCAAAATGGAGTACATGGGCTGAAGGTTGATCCAGCCGAACTGTCCTGTGTGCAGCTTGAGCAACCAGAAGGCATCAATGTTCAGCTCCAGCAGAAGGCTGTAAAGGGAGCCGGTTCCAGCTGTCACTAGTAGTGGTGCTGCGGCGATCGGCACCAGCCAGCGATGGATGCGCCGCGCCTGTCGGCTGGTCGTTCTGGCGGCTTTCATTGCTTGCGCATCTGTTGGTGGAGTTCCCGTTCATCAGCGCAAGGCATCCAACGTCCGTTGTTCTTGTGAACGCTGGTGCAACCGATTTCAGCGGCCCGCTGCTGGGCTTCGGCCTCGTTGGAGTAGAGCCCCTTGCCGTGGGCTAATCCTGGCGTTTGGTTCACCAATAGGGTCAAAACGCCCATGGCAAGAGCTGTTAATGGATGGATGGTGCGCATCGGTTCAGAAGCCTTCGCAGTGTTCCACGGCTTTGAGATATTTCACCTTGCCGGGAGCTGTTTCTCCCTTGGGGTTGATGCTGGCCCGCATGGCGATCTGCACATCGATGCAGCGGTTATAGCGATGGGTTTTGACGGCTTGCGGAATTAACAGAACAGCGATGCTCAGGAGGCTGAGGCGCTTATCGCCGCCAGCACTGGGTAGGCGTGTGCCCGCACCATTTCACGAGCCGTTAGCTCTTGTTGGATGTGATCGACCATGCGTCGCTTCTGTTTTGGTTCAGCCTATGGAAAGGTTTGCGCGTTGATTGGCCTCGAGCAATGTTGCAGTCAGCCAAAGCCCCTGCCTGAAGCGTGGGAGGGGTCCTCCGCTATTCGAAACTCGATGTGATCCGTAGCGGGGTCGTACAGGGTGTACTGCCTCCCCCCGCCAATGCCGATCACGCTTCGCTTTGGAATAGCCTGTTCGCTTTGGTGTTCACCGGCATGGTCTTTCACATGCGATTGGATGGATCCACTGAAGAGCTCCAGTCGAAATTGACGCTGACAGCGCGCCGTAAACAGTCGGTTCACATCCAGCCGCGTCAGCCGATCCAGCAGCACTAAAGCTGAGGTGTCTTCCGTCAGCCGGTCGCTGACGTCAGCGGAGCTGCCATGAATCAGAGCGCAGTCGAGTTCGATGAACCCGAATTGCAGCGATGCCAGCCAGTTGAGATGGTCGGCGTCCACTGCAGCAAGAAGGTCGCCGACCGCAGCCTCGCCTTGCTCTTCTCTGAGACCGTCAGCCTTGCGTTCTCCGCGGTATCCACACTCTGCCAGGAGCTGCTCTTCCCACCAGCCATAGATGCACTCGGGCTGAACATCAGCTCGATGCGGCTGTCTCAGACGCTCGAGAAGCGCATTGCAATTGTGTTGTGATCCGATCAGATCGCCGAGCACGAAGAGATTGGCAACACCACGCTGTTGCTTCAACTCCTTTTGAATCTGCTCGTACAGATCCAGGTCTCCTTGGAGACCACTCACCAGGGCCCAGCGATCCATCAGCGCTCACAAACGTGGCTGGCGTCTTCAGCGCGCTCGGCATATTCGAAGCCGTGGCTGAGCCTCCAGGCAAACACCACCGGTAAACCCGCATCAACGATCGCCTCACAGGTTTTGACGACGTCGTAGTCGACCTCTCGGATCGTCACCTCTCCGGTGCTGTCGTCATGGATGACATAGGTGGCCTTGGAGCTGCCATGACGTGGTTCCCCCACGGAACCAGCGTTGACGATCCGCCGCATCGGCAGCTCCAGCTCGTGTTCTGTTGGTATGTCTTGATCTCGTTGTTGCACCTTCACCCGAATGGAGCCCTGCCGCAGTTCACGGACATAGGGCTGGTGCGTGTGGCCGCAGAACAAGGTTTCCGCTCCGGCTGTTTCCACCCGCTCAAGGGCCGAATAGGCGTTCATGTCAGGCAACAGATATTCGTGCTGACTGTTTGGACTGCCGTGCACAAAAAGCAGCTTGTCGCGCCTGAGTGTCATCGGAAGTTCAGCCAGAAAGGCTTTGTTCTCTTCTGTCAGCTGCGCAGCCGTCCAGTGATGGGCGCGATGGCCTCGTCGTTCCGCCAGCTGGGAGGGATAGCTGCATTCACAGGCATTCAGGCCGTCAATGATGTCTTCGTCCCAGCACCCCTGGCAGGTGGGAATCTCGCGCTGACGCATCAGCTCCACCACCTCATTGGGCTGGGGCCCGTAGCCCACAAGGTCGCCAAGGCAGGTAATGGTTTTGATGCCCTGGGAGTCGATGTCGTTGAGCACGGCCTCCACTGCGGCAAGGTTGGCGTGCAAACAGGAGATGACGGCGTGGTTCATGTCAATCAGCCTTGCGATGTGGGTTGTTGTTGCTGCATGGCGAGTACGTCATCCGTGAGCAGGCAGTCGTTGATGGTGGCTTGAATCCCTTTCGGGTTGAGTGCCTTGCCCTGAACAACGAGTTCTGAGGTGCGATCGGGTCGACCCTGCGGTGGAGCCGTGATGTCCAGAGGTAGGAACTGGGATGACTGCTGGCTCACCATCCAATTGCAGAAAAATGCCCGCCCATCGGGAAGATTCATCAGACCTTTGGCGCGGTAAACATCGCCGTAGGCACCATTGACGAGTTCAAACCAGAAGCTGCTCAGGCTGTTGGGGTCCCAGACACACCCCAAAAGAGAGGTGTGCCAGGCCTCGAGCTTGCTGAACTCCAAGGTGTCCTTCGCGGGCAATTCATGGTCTCGCCCGAAGTGCAGGAGTTGGTCGGGTTGCAACTGCAAGGCCTTCAGCTTGGAGCGAACGTCTTCGCCGAAGCCCTTCAGGCCCTCCTGGCTGGGTGGGTGGAACCTCTGCACTTCGATCAGAGTCAGTGAATTGTTTGCCTGCTTCAGATCCTCTGTGTTGTCTGCCGTCGGCTCCTCAAGTCTGGGGACCTGGTCCTTGAGCCAGGCCAGGTCGATTCCGCTGTCTTCCCCCTGCTCGAGCCCCGCTTCCTTCTCTCCCTCCAGACGCAGGTAGGCACAGGGGCCTGAATGCTCCTGAAGCTTTTGGAGTGCCCAGGTTGTTTTTCCGCACCCCGGGGGGCCTGAAATCAGGCATACCTGGCCCATTGCAACACCCTCGAGCTTCGAGAATCATTCTCATTATGGGTCGTCATTGCTGCCCTTTCGCGCCCGCTGCAGGCTTTTAGAAGCTTGGTATCACTTGCTATGGGTGTTGCTTGCTTCTCTCGCTAGGGTCGTCAAAACTTGTTTTTTACCTATGCAGGCCTTGGAGTTCCTCGCCCTCGTGCTAGTGAACTTGGTTCTGACGGTTTATCTGGTTGAAAAGGGCTTCAAGTTCTGGAAGGAGAAACGTAGGCTGAAGCGCCTCGTCAATCAGCATCCCGAAATGAGAGGAGTGCATCCCGATGAGGATGGCCTCTTTGTGTTTGAGAGCGATGATTCTCTCAAGCTGCTCGTGCTGGAAAACGATCAGCCCGGTGCAGATGAACCCTTCTACGTCACAGAAGAGGATCTCGAAGAGGAGTGAAGTGATTGGTACAGGAATGGAATGATGAATTCATCACCCAGGCTCAACATGAGCTTAAGGGGATGATGTCTGACTGGAAATATGACTACGGCGTTAGTGATCAAGATTGCTCGGCCATGTTGTTGTGGATGCTGATCAAGCTCAATCCTGACGCCAAGATCGATACCGACCTGCTTGATCACTGAAACGACCGCTCGCTAGGTGCAATCACTGGTGATGTTTGGTTCCTTTTGATACACAATGAAGTGGTAACTCCCTTCTCAGAATAGGGTGAAGCTGCATCGAATAGGGGAGGGAATAGGGAACCCTCCTTTTTTTGTGCCCTCCCTGCAAAACTTTGTTTTGGTTCAACATCTGGGGTGTTGCCACAAAAAAGTCCGCCGAAGGGGCAGGCCAGGTTATGGGATTTCCAAATATAACGATCACGTCACCCTTATGCAGCGTTAGTTTGTAATCAGGTGCCCTGCGTAAGTAATGTTATGTCCCCATCATTTTGGATTGGGCGAGTAATGCCGAGCTAGCGCATCAAGATCTAGTGCATTCGGCCGGGTCATAGGTATTGCTTCGAATTGATGGTTCACTCCATTGTTGGGGAGGAATTTTTGTCAGCAAGGTGAACGGTGTTTGTGCTCCACTTCAGGGACGTTGTGGCTCAAGTAAAGGGCGTTGCTGACCCCCATCACAACGGTGCACCCAGCTGGTCCACAGACCCGATAGGAGTGATTGCCGATGGCTTCAACCGTTCCGTTTCCTTGAAGGGAGTAACGCAAATGCAGGATTTCAGTCATGGGATCACGCTTGACTGAAGCCTTCCTATGGATCTGCGATTGGACCTAAGTGCGACAACCGATACGGGATTATTTTGTTCGTGTCTCTAAGCATCACTTAAGACTTGCGCTTTTGAGCTTTGGAGGCCTCAGGTGCCTTGGAAATGGCTGGCTTTGAGTCGATCGAGGAGATCGCGCACGTCCTGATCTGGCATGCGTATCAGCCGTTGCATCAGGTTCTGCCGATGGACGCAGAGCCCTTTGCATCCTTTCAGCGGTTCGATCAGCAGATTGA
>QCSL01000036.1 GCA_003209165.1 Synechococcus sp. AG-670-B23
CTCCTGCCCATCGATTCAAGAAACGACCCTTTATTTCATCTGAAAAGATAAATCCATGTTCATTTGCAAGCTTGAGGATCTCCTCGGGCTCGGCTTCTTGGAAAAGAGATCTAAATTGCGAGTCTTCTTCTAGAACCTGAAGAAAGCGAATAAACTCAGCACGTGACATGACGAATCAGCGTCGCATTCATATTTTATCAGCAATTATCAGCTTCTTATCAGAGTTGTTTTACTTATTAAGGGCTGTGTCGGCCGTCATGCACCCTTCTGGAGTTCTTTTTCCTTTTTCGCTCGAAGTGCTTCCCCTTTTCTCTATGAATCTCTGCTTAGTATGTTAATGGCAACATTAAATACTGCTTGAACTGACTCATTTTCTTCTCCTGACTTTGCTGTCTCTATGCTTTCAATGGCGTTAAATGCTTCTAGTTTCATTAGTGCCATTGCTGTATTTTTGCGTACCTGAGAGTCTTTGTCGACTAGTTTTCTGATTAGCATATGTTCAACATCTTCAGCATCGCATGATTTTCCGATAAGCGTTACTGCTTCTGCTCTGACGTCTGGTGAGATGTCATCTAGTGCTTTGAACACTCGATTTTGTGCTCGAGGATCATCACTCTTTTGTATTTGATCTCCTAAAGCTGAAATTGCAGCAACGCGAACTTCAGCCACGTCTGAATCGGCAGCTTCGAGCAATGCCTCCGGTGCTTTGGAACCGATGAAACTCAGAGCAAGGTTGATCAAGCCAACCTGAAATGGTGTGCAGTTTGGATTTTTAAGGATTCCAAGCAATGAATCCATTGCGTCTGTTCCAATGGTTGCCATCGCTCCAGCAGACGACCCGAGTACAACTGGATCACTATCTTCTAAAAAGGCTTCAAGCAGATAAGGTAAGGCTTCCTTGTTGCCAATTAAATTTAGCGTTTTGGCTGATGCTCTTCTTACGATGACATTTTGGTGCTGGCGGAGTGCTTTACAGAGAATTGGTAGAGCTTCGTCACCCACTGCGCCTAGGCTTTTTGCGAAGGTCAGTCTTAAAGCTCCCCTCGCATCTCCGAGTCCGGCGACCATGCGCTCGAGTGATTCTGCATCTGATCTTGGGAGCTCACCTTCGCTCAATTTTGCACTGAGCTCATCAGCGAGTCGGAGAGCTTCTTCTTCCGTGAGTTGGCTTTCGCTGATTGATGAGATATTGGTGAAATCCTGGAGCACGGTGGACGTCCAACTTCGTTGATTTTCAATCTAAGCGACTCTGTTCAGGCACCTACTGGCGTGTGTGGCTTTGCAGCATCGCTGCATTAAAAAAAATGCCCCCCGTCCTGGAAGGGGGGCAGTAATTATGGCGTTGCAATGCCTAAGTTCTTCAGCCAAATGGCTTGACGCCGAAGGGACGGAACGGCGCAGGGCCGGTCCTCTTGGGAGGCTGATGTCCGCCGTACTTTTGTTGGGGCAGTGTTGGTGCGCCCTTAAAGATCGGCTTCATCATGCTGATCGCTGCCACAGCCAGTTGCGTCGTCGTACGACTCCGGCGTCCTTGTGCGTTGTCACTAACGGCAACCTTTGTGCCGGCAAGCTCGCGCATCATGTTGAAAGAGCTGGTCATCATTCCTGCGTAGGAATCGCCTGCTCGCATGTAAGGAACTATGTCTGATCCAAAAACCTCGGCGTATTCTGCGCAATCAGTGAGGTTGTCGATCAGAGCATCAAATCCCTCTTCTGCCTGAAGTTTGATGCTGTTTTGAACTTCCTCTTGATTGAGGGGTGCTCGTCCTAGCAGGTGTTTGAAGTTCAGCTCGATCCCACGTTGGGGGGCGACACTATGGAAATAATTTTCCTTGTAGAAAGGAGATTTTGCTAGGCCGTTAACAAAGTCCCGGACTGTGATTTCTCCGTTCATCAAGCGCGCTTCAAGGGATGTGCAACGCTCGTTCTCAGTGGGAGGTAAGTTTCCGTATACCTGCTTGTAGGCGGCAATGATCGTGCGCTCTAGTGCTTCGCCGCTGCTTGGATGATACTCGTCGAAAGTCACCGCAAAGGGACATTCGCTGTGAAGTCTTGGGCCAATACCAAGTCCCATTTGGGAACAGGTGTTGCGCTTGAATTCAGCGATGGCACCAGCAACAGTTCTATGGACTGTGTTTTTGCCAGCTTTGCTTGGCATGGCGTAAGACGCTGGTTTGGTGCGGTTAGCCGCAGCCATGCCAGCTGGACTGGTTTGTGTACTAAGCATGGTGTAAGTGAGGGTGGGGTGATTTGTGGTGACTACTCCAAACATGCTTTGACTCAACTGTTTTCGTCGTCGTCATTAAGGCTTGTGAGGAATATAATTAGCGAATTTTGAGGATCGATTCGAATCAATCCTCAAAATTCGCTAATTGTCACAACGAGTAAACATTGCGTCTGTAAATGCGACCAGATCGTTTGTTGACTGGTAACGGTTTCATGGATGATTCCAGGGTGTTTACTCTTGAATTTCAAAAATTTGTGGTTTTTTGATTTTGAAAACAAAAAGGGGTGGGCTTATGGCCCACCCCTTGGTTAGATCAAAAAATCACTCAGGTTGACTGATGATCAGCCCAGGGAGTTGATCACGTAGTCGAGCAGCTGGTTGTAAGCGGTCAGAGCCTGAGCGCTCATGTCGCGAGGGGCGCAACCACGGGAACGGATATGGGAAAAACCAGCCACGTAGGTGCCAGCATCGATACTCAGGGCCTTGTAGACCTCTTTTTGACCATTGATGGCCAGCTCATCCAGAGGGCCGGTGCCGCCGGTGACCAGGCAGTAGTTGATCAGACGCAGGTAGTGAACGAAGTCACGCTTGCACTTCTCTTTGCCTTCGGTGGCGCACTTACGAGGCTGACGGCCGGTCGCACCGTTGGGGTACTGGGCGTAGACAGCATCAACAGCTTCCTGAGCAACTTGGTCGTAGTTGCTGGCCAGCTTCTCAGCAGCTTCAAGACGAGCAGAGGCGCGTTGGATGGAGCCCTGGACGGACTCCATGTCGGAGGCGGTGGGGAAGCGGGATGCGCTATCGGCTGCGCCGACAACGGTGGTGATAACAGACTTCATGATTAAGAAGAAGGGTGTTCAGGTGTGCAGAAAATCGATCCCTGGCTCAGCTGATGGCGCTGATCACCATGTCGAAGTAGCTAGCAGCTTCACCAGACAGGCTGGCGCAGTCACCAGAGGTCAGAGCCATCTTCTTGGGCTGGCTGTTGGTGTTGGTGATCAGGGCGCTAGCAGCGGCCTTCATGATGGCAACAGCACGTGCGGCTGAACCGGTAGGCACGCCAAGAGCGGCATAGGTCTCGCGAAGACCGTTCAGGCAACGGTCCTGGAGCACGGAAGCGTCGCCTGCGAGCAGTGCGTAGGAGACGTAACGCAGAACGATCTCGCCATCACGCAGGCAAGCAGCCATCTTGCGGTTGGTGTACACACCACCGTTGGGGGCGGTCAGGCCGGTGTTCTCGCAGCAGATGCCGGCGACGGCGTCAGACACGATGCAGCTGGCGTTGGAGGTGATGGCGTTCACAGCGTCGAGACGCTTGTTGCCATCAGCAATGAAGGACTTCAGAGAGGCAAGTTCGCCGCCACCAATGAAAGAGCCGCTGGAATCGGCCGAGACAGCAGCCCGGGAGAATGCGTCGAGCATGGGGTTGTGGAATACGTTGTTTGGGGAGATGCATTCCGCATCACGAATGAACATACCCCTGCTTTCCAGACCGACTTCCTGAACGCGGACGTCAGGACACACAAGTTGACAAAGGCGAAATCAGCAACGTTGTGTAATCAACCATGTCCCGACGATTCACCTTATTTATGGACTGTCTTTTTATGACAACTGTTTAAGGACGCGTTGGCAGGTCCATTTCAGTGGTATCCAAAAGGCATTGGCTGAAAGCTCCTCCAGGAGTGGCTTTTGGTCCGCAAGACCCAAGCGGAGGCACCCCCAGGCCGCAGCAATTCGGGACTTTGTGTACTGAGGGATGGTTTCGGCTAAGGCAAGCCTGATTAGATCGCTTCGCTCTTCCAAACCCTGAAGACTGACGACGGCTGTTAAGTAATAGTGCGTAACGTAATCACTCCATAATTTTTCTTTAATTTCGTCGATTAAAATTATTTTCTCATGCACTGGCATAGCCATCAAACTTGATGCACCCCCGTATTGGCGTGCTTCGTCGCGGTGTTGAAGGTTGTTTTCGATCTCTGTAGGCTCAATATCACAAATCCATTCCTGCCTAAGTTTGAGCTGTTGAGGGTTATCTTGTAGGAGCTTTGTTAGTAACTTAGCGTATTTTTCTGCTACTTTGCACTTTTTATATGGATCGACCAACTGAAATGCACTTCTAGCCCGCAACGACATCGACACAGGCGCGGTAACAAGAGCCTCTAGCTTTGTAGCGTCTCCTGCATCGCCCAGATCGATTACGGCAGAGCGCCTCCGTCCTGCGATTGGATCGACAAGTTGAGGGATGAGGACTTCAAGCACCTGTGTTTGTTGTGCAACTTTGGACATGTATGCCCTCGCTGCGCCAGAAACCAAGGGATTGGAATCATCCTGGAGAGGTCTGATGCTGTTGATGACTCCGGGGACCCCTAAACGACAAAATGCCTGTATGACAGCCCGCTTTTGAATATCCTCGCCCTCGAGCGCCCCGAGTAATTTGGTATGGTCTGCTTCGGTTAACGGCGCTCCGATTTTTGTGATCGCCTCTACAGAATTTATAACCGCAGCTTCGTCACTGCATTTTAAGGCTAGAAACAGAGATGGTAGGGCCTTTGGGCTTTTTCGTCTGCCAAGGGCGTCAATCGCTTTGCGTCGCGTGATTCGATTAAAAAGATGTTCTGGATCCAGCTCTGAAGCCTTAATCAGCACATCGAGTGATTCTTCGCTATTACTTGCCCCAAGCCTTGTGGCCGCCATGTACTTATCAACGGGCCTCTCGAGTGAGTCTGGATCAGCCAAAATCACCGCCATGGCCCGCTCCTCTGTCAAGCCTTCAACCAGGTTGTCGAACCGCTCAGCCATGTTTAAGGAGTCATCAATAAAAAACCTGGATTTTCTGTCGGCTGCTGTTGAGCTGCATTTCTAGAGCAGTCGACCTGATTCTGTTGAATCCGCAGTGACGTTGAAGATCCGTCATCACTTTGACCATAGCATCAACGTCTTAGCCTCAGTGATGATTTATGAATGGTTGATTCTCTTCTTCAATTTGCCCAGCCCCTGCATCAATATATTCTCATCATCTGTTATTGTGGTTAGAGGGATTAATTAGTCATGCCCGTTTCACCCGAACTCGAGCAAGCTCTTCCTAGGTTTGTTGAAATCGTTCAGAGTTCTGCAGATCTCCAAGATCAATTGAACTCAGTTGCTGATTTGGAGCAATTAAAAGCAGTTGTTAATTATGTTGAGCCTTTATTGACAGGCTCTGCATTGATCCCCTATGAGCAGGCGACGAGCCCTCCTAAAATTACTATTGATTCAGGTATTTTAGAAAAAAACATTCCATGGCGTTTATTACGATGCCCTGGTGGTCCTCTTGTATTGCAGATGATTTGTGAGAAGGTTAATTTTGCGCTTTGGATTGAAAGCTGCTAATTATGTCGAGTTCTGTTATTGAGCAGTTTGTGCAGATGGTCGTTTATGACCATTCTGTTGCGACGGGATTGAAGTCTTGTAAGACTGACCAAGATATTATTGATTATGCAGCCTCCCGTGATTATGTCTTCTCAATTAAGGCTTGGCATCAGTATGTTGAATCAGATTCTGTAAGTCTTCCTGAATCTGAAGCTTTAGCCATTCAAGCCATTTCTAATGATCACTGGTCATGGGCTTTCCGTAAGGTTGCACCTTGGAGAGCCATGTTGATGGATGGTGCCTAGTTTTACGGACTGCTTGCAGAAATTCCGTCTAGAATGACTTTTGAGATTACAATTGCTCTAGATGACCGCTTCTTCTGCTCTTAGTGCAAATCAAGACAATGCCTTAGAGTCTTTTATTGCTTTAGTTCGTCAAGATCCAGATCTAAAAGCTCAAATCAAGGCTGCTCTTAATCAGGATCAAGTAATTGATATCGCTGCTGCTAATGGTTTTGATATCGATTCAGCTGCTATTTTGAGAAAGTGGAGCCAACATACTGATTTTAGTCAAGACACCTGGATGGGGTGGTTTGAAGAGTAAAATCCTTTTTAAGAATTGATCTCTGAATATCTTGTTGTTTTACTTCCTTTTTTTGCCCAATAAGTTACAAGATCCTCCCCTCCTGGCCGTGGCACACTCGCAGTAGCTTGGAGTATTTTGAATGATCGTCTTGGCCCCATGGGCCAATTCCCAATTGCCTTGACTGTTCTAATTCTTCCTCCAATAGCCTGTACAGAAGCCTCAAACTTCTCGAGTTGAGTTTGATCGACTGTTTCAAAAATAAAGTCTGTACCAACGCATATTAAATGCTGCGAGCGTATCCATGACCTCATTTGTTTTTTGATGTCTTCCATTTTATGTTTTCGAACTTAGCCACTTATCATTGATTTCCTCGGAAAAGCTTTGAACTCTCTTGAATCTTAGAAGGCCGTGTTCTGATCCCCAAATGTGTTCGTCCGTGTTTGGATCAAACCCTCGATCGCGACTAATCCAATGTTCTTGGTCCACTTCAACTTCGCTCACAAGATAAGTGAGTTTTCCATCGCGTGGAACCAAGCAATTTTTACCTGGTTCGACTTTCCCAATGTAATGCCCTTTTTCTTTGCGATGAAAGTGCATGGCACATCCACACCGTTCTTTTAGGGTTGTAGAGGCAATTGCGTTCATGATCTGGGGATCACGACCAGCTCCCGCTAATCTTCTAGGGTTTGTGAATCCATAGTTCTCAACTATAAAAGTATCTTCATTTGCGGTTAACCGATGAATCCCCTGTCGGTAGGGATCCCACGGAGCATAGTCGTAACATTGTTCCGAATAAAAACCAGGACCTTGGAAAATGTGCCAAGGCAATGGTCGAAAGAAGATATTGATACGAGCAAAATCTTTCGGGTTGTTTTGCGACTGTTCGATGTTGTCGTAGACGCCTGCCAGAGTTTTGGCGAACTCGGCAAGGGCTAAATTCTTGCTCATCTTTGGGAATTATGCATTAATTCGTCTGACTTCTGAAGCAAACGAAGTTTGGAGTACACCTGATCCGGCTGATGTTCTTAAGACTGAAGACCTGCAGCGTACGTTTTCTGACACAAACCAAATTCTTTCTTCGGCAATTGATTGCTCGTAATTTGTCGTTAGAGTGAATGTACCGTCGTTGGAAAAGCTGTATTCCGAGATGGCTGCCTCAGGCTCTGCGTAACCAACGCTTCTGATCAAGTTTCCCGATGATATGTTTTTGACTAAAGGAACAATAATGCAAGAACCTGATGATACTTCTGATGGGTCGTCAGGCTCCCAGTCACTTTCCGCACACCATTCCATTTTAAATGGACATGAAATCGCATCTAAATTTTTTTTATTGGCGACAGAAGATCGAAGTAACTGTATAACTAATGAATCGTCCTTGCTGATCTCTTTGATTGTAACTTCGCTCAGAACTTCTTCAAACTGCTGGAAGGCTAGAGAATGCCCCGATCGCATTGAGCGCCATTTCCCTGAACTTTGAGCAACAAATTGCTCAATCGTCATGCAGGCTTTTGTTGTTTTCTGAGCTGAGCTCATCCAGCGAAGGAGAGTTGATGTGCATCATGTTAACCATGGAGTCTACCATCATGGACATAGCCATGGGTGTTGATGCAACTGACTGGAGGAATGTGCTGTTCCTGTTTGGGTGTTCGTTTGATGGAGGGCGCAGGATAGGCATCGTTAGAAGGTTTGTTTGTCGTGATTTTGCTAGCCCAATGGCTGCAACGATCTGGATTTCAGTATTTACTCATCATCACTGATGAGCCAACGGAAATACCGAAATTTTCAAAAGGAGTTAGCCTTCGCAATAGAAAGGATCTGGCCACCCTGCGCGAGAATTGATTTGATGGTTGCAGACATGGATGTTTGAGTCACCACTGACTTTTGAACAGCACGTCGATTGGCGCCCACCTGACGTCGGGATGTCCAGTTGATGGTTAACGAGCTGGCATTTCCAACACCTCTACGATCTTGTGCCTCTGGTGAACTGTCAGTGCAGAGACTATTCAAGAGTTTTGAATCTGTTTCTGCGTTGTCGTATCCGGCATAACCCGCCTCCAAAGCTTTCGCACGTGTGAAGAAAAGCGTGCTTCCGCCGACTACTGTCTGGGTAGCACGATTGTATGGAACTTGGTCGATGCCAAATGCGGCAAGATATTCATCGTTGTAGGTATAACTCGCGATTTCTGTTTCATACCCTTCTTCTTGCAATAGGCGAACATGGCTCATCAATTCAGCCTGGTCTCGGGGAGGACGGCCTAATAGATGCTTGAAGTTAAGTTCAACAAATCGGTAGGGGCTATTGCTTTCTAGAAACAGCTTTTTATATGTTTCCGACTGTGCGAGGGCCGTTACTAAACCCTGAACTGTCAGATCCCCATTCATGAACAATGCCTCAATTGAGGGGTTCACATCGAGTTCCATCAGGTGTCGATTTCCAAAAACCTGGCGGTAGGCCTGGCGAATCACATCTGCCGCATGTGCTGTGTCGACATTGGCAGCTGAGGAAAGAGTTGTTGGCTCAGTCATGGGGCTCTGATTAAAAGGTGATGTGAGAGAGCTGTTCCCTAACGAAGCAGCTCCCAGTTGCAGCAATGGATGCTTTTACATCACCTCAGTGATGGAAACGATCTTTCCTCCGCGTGCATGGATGTACTTCATCTGGCTGCTCATGTCTTTCCCGGAGACGACGTAGCTGTTACCAGCCGTGCGTTGACGTGAACGAGCTGCCTGAGAAGCAACAACAATGCGGAAACGCTTCTTGGTGGGATCAGGTGCGCCTGATTGGGTACCGGTGCGGTTTGCGCGGCTGGTGGTTTTGCTCCAGCCACTAGGTGCCAGCCCCGTGGCGACTGAACTCACCAAAGCGGAGCTGCCGATGACCGTATCGCTTGCCGCAAAGCCTTCTGCCAGGCTCAGTTGACGGTTGAAGTCAACTTGAGAGCGGCCGCTTTCGGTGAGGATTCGAGCGAACGGAACTGTGTCTTCACCAAAGGTGTTCTGGTATTCCGCGCTATCGACATAGCTGGAGATTTCAGCCTCATAGCCACCTTCGGCGAGGATCTTGGTGTGCTCGCTGATTTCGGCCTGAGACTGGGGAGCTCTTCCTAGGAAATGTTTGAAGTTCAGCTCGATAAATCGATACGGCGCACTCGTTTCGAAGAAACGGCGCTTGTATTCGGCTGAAAGGCCAACGGCACGAACGAATTCACGCGTGCTCAGGTAGCCGTCGATGAACTTACTTTCCGCGGAACCCACCCGTTCGAACTCCATCAGATGGGGATTGCCCATGACCTGTTTGTAGGTGGAACGAATCAGTGCAGCGAGTTGATCGGGGCCGTCACCAGGGCAACGTTGGAAGGTCTCCTGCTCCCTCTGACCAAGACCGAAGGTGACATATACATCCCCGCGCATGGGTGCAGAATCTTTCCCTGAAGTGATGCCAGGTGCTTTGCTGCTGAATTGTGTGGACGTGAAACTTCCAGAGGAGGGACGCAGACCAACAGGCTGACTGGGCAGGCTGATCCGAGGAGCCATGCCGTTAGCGAGGCTGCTGGTTAGGGCCGGACCTGAACCGCGGGCACTATCACTGCCAGCAAAACTCTTTTGAAGAGCGGCCAGCATCGGGAATGCTGCTGTCGATAGGTCTGCGGGTGAAGACCATGAACGGGCATAGGGGACCACGTCGTCGCCGAAGACTTCGAGATACTCCGCAGAGTCAATAATGCTGTCGACTAGACCGTCGTGACCATGTTCTGCCAGAAGGGCAATTTTGGTCGAGATTTCAGACTGTATTTCTGGTGCACGACCCAACAGGTGCTTGAAATTCAGCTCGACACCTCGCTGAGGAGCAACGCTTCTAAAGAAGCGGTCCTTGTAGAAGCTGGACTTGGCCAGGCCACGAACAAAGTCACGCACGGTCAATCGACCGTCCCTTAGTTGAGCTTCCAATTCCGAGCACCGCTCGAAATCCATCACGTGGGCATTGCCAAAAACCTGTCGATATGACGCACTGATCACGGTCTCCAGAGACGCGTCATCCTCCGGGCTGTAGCACTCGCTTGTGACGCGATGGGGGCAGTCAGCGTGACTCCGGGGACCAACCCCAATCGCCATTTGGTCGCAGGACTGCTTTAGGAACTCACCAATAGTGAGGGCAGCAGTTTGCTGTGCTCCTCCCTTGCGCTGGAAGCGAACGGGATCATTCCACTTGGTGGTTGTGCCGAAACCAAGGGAAGATTGGGTGCTGGCCATTGTTTTGTGAGGGGAGAAGTGGTCGTGAGCGTCGAGAGGAATGCGGATGTGGCTTTATGTCACCGGCGTAATGCTGGCAATCTTGCCGCCTTCGTTATGAATGCGTTTGAACTGCTCTGAGAGCTTGTCGAACGGCACGTAGAAGATGCGGTTGCTGCGGGTGTAGCGGGAAATCCGCCTCACATTGTTGGCTTTGTAAGCCGTGACTTCGACCCGATACGTGATGCCTTGGTCGTTGGCGCCAACCCCCAGACGTGTGGGTGCGTCCTGAAGGTTCGGGGAGGGGCGGAAACTCCAGCCAGCCGTCTCTTTCGAGGATGGGGGAACCACTGCGATGGCTCTGTTCAGATAAGCCGAACCTCCCAACTTGCTGCTGTTTCCAGCAAGATCACCCTTCAGGCTGCTGCTGCTGTTGCCGCGCAGCAACTGGAAGCTCCAGGTGAATTCCTGCAACGTGGCACAGCTTTCAGTCTTCCATCCACGCTGATAAGGGACAGTCCATTCGCCGAAGGTGTTTTGGTATTCCGCGCTGTTCAGGAAGCTGTCGACATCAGCTTCATATCCTTTGCTGTCAAGGCGATCGGCGTGCTCACGCATCTCGGCGTAGTCAGCAGGCGCGCGGCCTAGAAGATGGCGGAAGGCCAGCTCGATGTAGCGGTAACGCGCGCAGTTATCGAAGAAGCGGCTGCGATAAAGGTCGCTTTTGGCAATTCGGCCCACAAGCTCTCTGACGCTGATTTCACCAAGTTTGAACTGGGATTCTTCGACGATCTGCCGCTCGCTATCCATCACGTAAGCGTTGCCAAGCACTTGCTTGTAAACGGCTCGGATGATCTGTTCTTTCCTGGCGTCCTCATCGCCTGGGATCAGCTCGAGCGGGGCTTCACTCTCCTCAGAGAAGCGTTCGACCCCTAGAAGCGAGGCTGGACCGAAAGGCATGAATTCACACTCAGTGGTTCGACCAATAGTCCTTCAGAAGCTTCCGCTCGAAGAGCATTCTTTATAAACCTCAATCAATTGTGTCTGACTGTTGCGTCACGCAGTGAATACCCCGTCGCGACGGCGATTTCGGCGGGTTCTGTAGGAAAAGTTTTTGATAAAACCCCTCGCTTTAGGCGTCTTGACCCTTGATCAGGGATTCAAGGCTCGCCCTTGTCGTGGAGCGGGTCATGGGATTCCAGCAGTCGAGTTCTTCGACGGATCGGCTCAAAAGAGCGCCAATTTGATCGTCGAGTCCGGTGCAGAGCGAAAAGTCGGCCCCACGAATCGACGTAACCGTTTCGAGCGCTGCCCCTTCAAGGTTGGCTCCGCGCAGATCGACCATGTCCATCTCGCAGGTTCCGAAGCGGGTCCCCCGGCACATGGCACCACGAAATGTGGCGGATCGCAGGTCAGCCCCTGCTAGTGAAACGCCATCGAGCAATGCTCCACTCAGGTCTGAGCCACTCAGATAGGCACCCATCAACACGCTGCCTCTGAGGTCCATTCCGCGTAAATCTGTGCTGTTGAGAAAAGCCCCATTCAGCTTCGCCCCGGGGCCGACGGCACCGCTTGTGTTCAGTGCGAACCCCTCTGGCACTAGGGTTGTTTGGTCGTAACGGGCTAGACGTAGGTCAGCTCCTTCGAGTTGGCACAGGCTGAGGTTCGTGCCGCGCAGATCACAGCGACAGAGTTTGGCGTCTCTTAGGTCGAGCTCTCCCAAGTCCTGACTGCTCCAGTCGGCCCCTCGAGCATCAACTGGGTTTGTGGCTGAGCTCGTTGCTCTGCAGGTTTCGGGTGCCGTCCACTCACGCAGATTTAGAGCCCCAGATTTGGGCATCGACATCTCAGTTGCGCAGCATCGCAACGACGATCGTAAGGAGCACCCGCACGATTTCGAATCCACCGACGGCAAACAGGCCGAGCCATAGCTTGAGAGCGAAAGCAGGAGGTTCCTCGTTCACCCAAGTGTCAGCAACATTCAGTCGCTGTGCCTCTGCACCTTGATGGATAGGCGCCCGATCTTGAAGGGCGTCCCGCCAGTCGGTTCCGTAGCGCGGGAATTGCTGGTAGATGGGGATTTCTCCAAGGGGCCGCCCGGGTAAAACGCGCGAACGCTGTTGCGGCACCAGGTCGTACCCGAAGCAGTTCATGTATTCCGGGCTATCCAGAAGGGCGTCGACGAAGGTGGTGAAGCCCTTCTCGCCGATCACGATCGACCAGGCCCGGCGTTCAGCGTCACCATGGGTCGGGCGCCCTAGCACCCGTCCCACCACCTGATCCACCATCCGGTAGTTCGAGTTGCACTGGTAGTAGCCCTGCTGGAAGCGTTCCGACAGAAGCAGGCCTCGGATGAAATCCCGAATCGTAATGTTGCCGCTCCGGAGCTGTGATTCCAGGAATGGTTCGCGATCACTGCGCATCGCATGGAAGAAGACCTGGCGGTAGGCTTGTTCAATCAAGCCGTCCATCTCTGTTCTGGCGCTGTCATCGCCCGCTGCAGAGGATGCACGCGTTTGGGGCTTGATGGTGCTGTTGTCGACGGCGAGATTGCTAACGCGACCATTCTGGGTGTTTAGCGGAAACCCAAGAAGCGGGATGGCCATGGGGTGCCCCGTGAGTAGAAATACTTGGGTGTGATCCTCTCTTGATAAAAAGGTTTTAGCGGTGCCGTTTATCAGCTCTTAACTGCAGATTTGTTGAGCTCTGCGTGCAGGTGCTGGAAGCAGTTTTTGACCAGCTGTCGGTCGTTTGGTCGCGAGACCGACTCCAGAGCAAGCACTTTGAGCTGGCAAAGGGCGACGTTCATCCCCTCGATGGGCACGTTCATTCGCCTGTACAGCTCCCGCAGGGCTGCCATCCCATTGGGGCTTGTAAAGCGGCTCTGGTTGCACGCCACTGCGTACGTGATCACACGCAGAAAGTTCCAGCAGTCGCGCCAGCAGGCCTCTGCCCTGTCCTGCGGATGAAGAGCTCCGCCCGGTTGGACCAGATGCGGCTGGGTTTCAAGCAGATGGCTCCGCGCCTGGTTCACCAGCTGATCCGATAGTTGAATCAGGCTGCCCGGTAGCGATCCATCAATACCGGAGAGCTGGCAGATCGTGGTCAGCTCATCGGCAGTGAGCTGGCGTCGGGCTTGATCAGCACGCTCAACAATGCTGCGCGTGGGCTGCGGCAAATCTTTGTTGATGCTCAGTCCCTGAACTTGTGCGAATTGCACCAGGGTCTTGAAGTCGCTGTTCTGGATGTTCAAGGGTTGACGCTGGCCACCGGTGTGGCGATCAACCAGCCGTGGCGTTCCAGGTAAAAGGCCCACACCAGGTCGTCACCCAGCCCAGGGCAACGGGTGATCGCTGCTTCTGTGAGTTCTGTCGGTACACCCAATTGCGACAACAGCAGTCCGACAGCATCTGGGCTGGAGGCCTTCGCAGTGCGGATGGCTGATCCCACTACCCAGGTTAGTCGGGTTTCCTTGAGATCACCCTTGCTTTCTTCGCAAGCCAGCAGGAGGTTGGCCGCCGTGGTGCGTTGATTAAATGTCTCCTGCCAGAGAGCGATGTTGTCATTACGGAGGTTGATCCGAAAACAGCCCTCTCCCACCGGTAGATCCAGCTCACCGCTGCTGCCGGCCTGGTCCTGCAGGACAGCAATTCTTGGATCTGCCAGTGCGCTCATCAAGAAACGCCGATCAACTCGAATGTAACTAGTCTCCAGGAATTTCCTCGACCCAGTCAGCGGTTCGTGGGAATCGACATGGATCGGATGTCATCCCTTCCGGCTCTTGTCAGGAGTGGTTGTCTGAGGGCACCTCTGAGGATTTCTTTTTCACCAGACCGGTGATGGTGGCGAGAGCAAACATGGCAAGCAGAGCCAAGCCCAGGGCGAGGCTGGCGCCTTGAGCCACGCCCGCGCCGACAGCAACGAGGATCGAATCGCTGATCAGCACGCTGATCAGCAGTGCCGGAGCAAACAGGCGCCAGTGGGTCCGGCTGATACCGATGGCATAGCTGAGGAAATCAAACAGCCCGGTCATCAGCAGTCCTGTCATCAAAAAGAAGTTGCCTTCCAGCTGGTTCTTGCTGAAGCCATCGATCCGTTTCATCGCGCTGGCCCCTACCAGACGGCTCACCGGTTCGCGTCCCCAGCGGCGGGCGATGAAGAAGGCCGCGCTGCAGAACACAAGGTCAGACAGGATGATTGTGAGGTAGCCGGCCTTAAAGCCCAGCAGCGATCCGGCCAGCAATGAATACACCGAACTCGGCAGCGCGGGGAGGATGATGCTTACCCCCCGCAGCAGAAACAGGCCGAGTGGGGCCCAGATGCCTATGTCATTCACGGCGTTCTGCAGCGGTGCGATGCCGTATCGCTGCAAATAAAAGACGGCAACAATGAAGACGACGACCCAGGCGCTGACCTTCAGCGCTGTCTTCAGCCTGGACATCTCTTCAATCGCTCGAAAGCCCTACGGAATGTAGGCCAGTCCTGGCTTCTCCCAGGGCCGTGGACACGAGGCTCAGCATCGATACCATCAGCGAAATTTCTCAACACGAGGCCAGCCCGGTGACCACCACCTCCCAGCGCACCGCGTTCGAGCAACAGCTGTGCACCCACCTGCTCAGTCTCAGTGAAGTGGTGGAAACGCTGGCTGATCGTTTGATGGAACTGGAAATGCGGTTGGCCAACGTTGAGGGGCAGCAGCTGGCGGACGCGGAGATCGCTGCTGTCAGCGACGATACCGGTGAACTGCTCCTGGCCAGTGAAGAGAAGGTGCGGATGCTTCGGGATCGTCTGACCCCAGGTGAGGTCGTGGCATTCCATGCCGATTCCCAAGGCGAGGATGTTTCAGCATTGAACGATCACAAGATCTCAGAAACCACTGAGATCGAGATGGACGACGACCGTGTTGAGGACGAGGCCCTCGGTGACGACGCCATCAGTGATGACACGGAATATGTGGATAATCCTCAGATCGATCTGCTCTCCGCCTGATTAGCCCAGCTCCAGCAGTCGAATCCGGAAAGCGGCTACCTGTCGTGCCATGTCAGGGGAACTGATCAGAAAGGGGTGATCAACCATCGCCTCGAGCACGGCTTCGAGATGCTCCTCCTGGCTGAGCTCAGGCTTGTTGCTGCCTCGCAGTTGTTTCCAGGTGCGGTCAAACACCATGGCGAAGCTGTCTGCGTTGTCAAAAACGCGGTCTGTGCCTGCATCTGCGGAGACGAATGACACGGCAGTTTTTTCATCAATGTGATATCAGGACCCAGATTTGAGCTGGGGGCGTTACGACAATTCGCCCCTTAAAGCGCTTAATCCGGTTAGCCTGATACTAACAATGCCCTATTTGGGCGTTTTTGCTTGCTGCTCCCATACTGCAGACTCCATTGGGATGATTCGCAGTAGGTCCGAACCACTCCTGGAAGGTGTTTCGGTAGGGCAACTCTATGGGACGATCGCTGCCACAGGAATGGATAGATGGCACCCTTCACACCCTCAATGTTGTGCGGGACTTGGGAGGTAAGGGCAACATCCCCCACACCTCTCTTTCGGTCGTCCATCAGAAACCCAGCGCGAACAGCAGAAAGACCAAGAACCTCCAGTGGCGCTTCCTGCCGGAGAAAGCAGTTGACCCTCGTCCGTTTGCTGGCAAAACCAATCGGGGGCGTGGAAAGCGCATCTATATAGATGGGACCTGCGGGACCACCGACCCCTGGAAAGCAGCAAAGGTCGCGGTCGCTGTCTCTCAAAAAAAGTGGCAGGACCTCCTTTCGCAGTCCCAAGTGCGGGAAGTAGAGAAGCACACGCTCTGTCGGTCTATTGGGACAGTTGGTATGCCAAGGCGGAACTGGAACCGCGGAACAACCGAAGTCGTTGGTTGAGCGACAAGCGGAACCTCTGGAACGGAACCACAGGCATAAGTTCAACCCTAGGCATCGGTCAAAAGCGTCGAAGCGATTACCAGCAACGACTTTCTGGAGTTCTTTCGTCTTGTTAAGGAGAACTGTGAAGCGAAGGGCAACTCAGGAGAAGAGACCAGAAGGCAATACAAGACCCTTATCCGCAACCTGTTCAAAGAGGCGAAAGCAGATTTCCCTGCTCTGTCTTGCCCTGAGTTCCCTGCCATCAAGAAGAGTGTGCGGCAAAAACGGCACTTCACTCATCAGGAGTGGGAGTAACTAGTTCGCAGTGTCGCTGAACTGTCTAGTGGTGCTGCTCTTCGGACCCTGACGGCGGGGGAATATCTGGATTTGCCTTGGACCGCAACGAACCGGCAAAAAATCCGTAATTGGGTTGACCTCTACGACGCTCTCCATCTCCAGGGTTCTATTACCTCCGAAGTGATGACGCTCCTCGGTTGAGGAGTGAGTGGTTCAGCGAGCAACTGCAACTGACCGATGAGGGGGAACCTTAGGTCATTTGCTTTCTGGAGAAAACGAAAGGCAATAGAGACAAGCAAGACACCTATGCCTATCGACCTGATTCTTTGGAGAACGTCCGTCGCATCCTCAAGAGGAACCAAAAGGGTGGTTGAACTTCCCTCATATCAAGAGAACGGAAGGCAGTGAAAACGAGAGCAACGTTGGAGAGACCATCAACTTCCTTCTCAAGAAGGCGAGTGACAAGGTAGGCATCTCAATTAAAGGGAATGATTGGACCACCTGTTTCTACACCCGTTCCGCTTGACTCTGGAGGATTACCCACAACTCAGGACCACTCGATACATCAGGGATTTCACTGACAACGGTCATACTTCCCCAAAGATGCTACAGAAGCAATATCTGCGATTTATCCAGCGTGAGGAAACGGCAGCAAGAGCAAGGGCAGCAATCAAACCAGGTAAATGGTCGCTCAGAAAGCGGGTCGAGGAAGACACCTGAAACCTTTTTTAATCGCATCAAAAGTGATGCTAACTCTAACTGCAACCTCAAAATGTCCCAGAAGCAGGAGGCGGTTCCAACTGCCAATCAATACGACTCCTGACCGTTTGTAAACCCAACGTGAAAACTTACAGGAAGGACAATATTTAACCACATTTGTTTTTCCTAACTACATGATGCGAACTATCAACGCAGTCAACTTCATGGTCGAAACCTTGACTCATGAAATGGACTTGACTCTGTGGACTGATGACGCAGAACTGGCAACAACAGATATTGACTCTATTGCCTACCCAGAGTTGGTTCTTGAGCGCGTCTGGCAGTTACCTGCTCTCTGTACCGATTTGGATGCCATCGATGAGGCAGAAGTACTTGATGGACAGTGCCGCATTACAGATGATGGATACCACTTTGGGCTCACTGCAGTGGAGGAAGACGACCTCACGGTTGTTGTTGATGCTCCTGCTAACTGGCAAGAAGCATTCACTCTCAAATGAGATAGGAGAGTTGCGAGGAAACTATCGTAACTTTTTGTCCATATAAACTCAACTTCTTGAGTTTATATTCACTTTTGCTTTTTTAGATTCATGGCTGTTATGTCACTTCACCCTGACACTTCGATGAAGGAATGTGATGACATCTCTTGCCGGGAGTGGTGCGTTTTTTTGTACAAAACTGTTGCCGTCCTGGGCAAGTATTGCGGGTTATATCTTCTCGAACATTTTGATATGGGCTATCCAGGTAAATGCGGAGGCGAGTCGCTCAAAGACGTTGATGTTGACTCTGTTCTCGAATGCCTGGAAAAATATAAGTTGCAAGTTATGCAGGCGAAATATCGAAGCGTATTTTGGATGAAGAACTTGTGTACCTTGCATGGAGTTACGGCTGCAGTCAAACAGTTTAGTTAATAAAACTGGCAACTCCAAAGCTCTCCAGCAGTGAGAGGGGGTCAATGACGGAACCTCTTTAGAATCAACTTATAATTAATGAAGCAGGGAGGATTCACCCCTGATATTGCTCGACTCCTAGAACCTCAAAAAATTCCAAGGGGCTTTTTTTAGAAAATGGATTCGCTATTGGTCTTGGATTTGCTTATCTCTGGAGGTCATTGTGACCCAGAAGAATATTCCTACCTTCTCTTCTTTTTCCTGGAATAGCTTTCCTGGATCAGTGCTGCTATTAATTCCTCGGTAGACATTCTCCACTTCTTCCCAATGTACTTAAGCATTGAATAATGGGCATCATCGATTTTTACGATCTTCACACCATCTCCAGTTGCGACTGCCTGTGGGTCTTATAAAGGTGCTTCAGGGCATACTTGTGGATCTCTGATCTTGTAGTGATCCCAAGGTTCCTCATCAGGTATTCCTCCATCAGAAGATAGATGGGCGCTTCTTTGTTTTTGTATGACATGCAGAACTTCTGTTGGTTCTTAGGTGGAAAAAGCATTCTTTTTAGCTTCTAATGGATTCAGGTGAAGGTTATATGTGAATCTTGAGGTCTTTATTTCACGGTGTGTTTGATCGCTAGAGATACAACATAAACCTATATTTATTTTGACATTTAATTTGTCCTTTCACCTCACTTCCTTCGGCTGTGATTCAGATCTTTTTATATCTGAACTAAGGGATAATTTGATTTAAACCCTATGTATTATATATACAAGAAGAGATCTCCCGAAAAATTCCAAGAGATATCTATTTATAAACTCCTCGTCTACCCTAACAGAGTTTTTCTATAGTAAAATGGTAGCTTTTCAAGCATGTTAATTGCTGATTTAATTACACCAAAGGCGTATATATCCCTAAAATTGCAATGCAAAAAAGTACATTAATGTCATTATTGAGTCGCTATCCCCATTTCAGAAACATAGTTTTAGAGATGGAGATGGATACACGGTCGCATGTCCATTTTGCAGAAATGCGCAAAAGAACGATTCTAAATGTAGAGAGAGATGTGCTGCCATCTACACAGTGGAAGGCACGTACTCTGACTTCTTCTCCTGTAATCGCGGTCTGAATGAAGGTAAGGGGAATCAACAGCATTCCAGCACCATGAGGTTCAGCACCCTTCTGAGGAGGTGGAATCCACCTCTCTTCAGAAAATACGTAAGGGAGAAGGAGATGGCAAAGAGGAACTCCCGAACCAAGTTTGCTGATAAGGGATAGAGCAGGTCCACGAGATTTCCGTCTTCGTCAAGGATCGGTGCTGTTTCTCGTTTGCTCTCTTCTCAGCGCTTAAAGAGGCAGAATTTGGTGGTTTAATCATGCGGTGCATAAAAACGGTAATAAAAGTGACATCTCTGCCTTAGAAATAATTATAAAATTTAATTTTCCACAAAATGTCTTTTTTGACCTCGGTAAGGGTAATAGTTAAGGAGGGTCAGGTGTCAAAATATGTAGACGCAGTTGTTGGATGGAAAGCTCCTGAAGATATGAATGGTTATCTTGCTCAAACGGGCGAAAGGTCTTTTTGTTTCACAGGGATTTTCAAGGACGAGGAATCACTTGTGCAGGCAAGACCTTCAATGATTGCTCACTTAAATACCGTAAGGGATCTCTTAGAAGAGATTTCTGCTGATCTTGGGGTAACAGATCCCGTCTCAGGACCAGTTGTAGTTGAAAAATTGAATTGGTGCGTCTGAATTGTTTTCTGTTTTAAAAGGTCGCTCATCAGGGATAGAGCAGATCCAACAGGTTCCCATCTTCGTCAATGATTCGGTGTTGCTTCCCCGTCTGCTCTGCTCTGCTCTCTTCTGGGCGCTTCTAGAGGCAGAAAGGAGGTGATGGACCGTTTGGTACTGCTGCCATCCTCCAAATTGATTACGGACCTGTATGCGGTACTTAGATGGTGCCATGGCGGGAATGGAAATAAGGAGCAGGGTTTGAGTAAGAAGACGCCTCATTGCTTCTTGTCAAAGAACTCTCTGAAGAACTGCTGTTGCTTCTGGATCAAGTGTTCTACATCCCTTGATCCCTTGCTTCCAACGGGCATAACTTCGCCCAATCTCACATAGGGGTTTCCATGAACCGTCTGATATTTCGGGTATCCAGCGAACTCCCCTTCTCTTTAGAACACATCCTGTTCCAGGGGCATCGCTTCGATCTGGGTTCTTGCTGGTGGCAAACCTCTCCCCAGGGCAGTTGGCAAACAACCAAAGGTCCTGAAATGGAGGACCTGCCCTGCCCGAAGCAGGTTCATCAACGCACTCCAAGGGACTGGTATTCCAGTCGCATCTGGCGATCCAGGTCCTATGCCTGACCTTGATCCTTAACCAACCATCAAGAATCCGCTCTGGAAGGGATAACTGCTCTGTTTCCACGCGACACCCTGTCCCACACCCAAAGACAGGAAGGACATGTTCTTGAAGCACCGTCAGCCCCGTAGTTGTCGTGAGAAGCAGGAAGAGCAAATTATTTATCTGCCCAAACCCTTTAGTTCTTCCAAAAGAACTCGGTTCAGTCGGTCATCGCATCCGACAACCATCTGGGGGAAAATCGTTCCCTGTCGGTATGGGGCATAAGCAGCAGCACAGACCTCCTGTGTTGTTGCTTTCCACTTCTCCAAGGTCGCTTGGTGCAGGTGTTCCATGAGTGCCTGGTTGGACTTCACTCACCTTTGGGAGGCGCAGAACCTCATTTCCATGGTGTTTTGTCCAGGGCACTGGATCTCTGGTTCTGCTCCCTTCACTGGCATTAGAGGCATGAGAAGGAGTGGCAGAAGGCGTGTTCTCATTGCTCCTCCAGAACTTTCTTCACCACAACATCCTTCACTCTGTCCTGAAAGGTCTTGCCGTCTTTCTCTGGAGCAATTGCATTGGCAGTCGATCTCAGCAGGTCTGCGGTGATCTGTCTTACTTCTGGGTTGGTGAAGAGCAGGAATCCCAGACCGACTCCGACAAGGATTTTCAGCATGGGACTGCTTCTGCTTCTTTGACGATGCGGGTGATGGTTGCAAGTGCAAGTCCTGTTTGCTCCTTTATGGATCTGTAGGACTCTCCCTCCTGCCTTAAACGCAAGACCAGTGCTTCCTTCTTGGCGGGAGTCTTTGGTCTGCCACCAAGGCCTCCACCTGTCTTCCTGCGGTGCTCAACAGACTCTCTACTGCGTTCCTGGATAAAAGACCTTTCCACCTCTGAGAGTCCAGTCATAAGTCCCACTACCAGTGGTGCCATCTTTCCCAGCGCCTGGGTGTCAATCAATCCATCAAGCGTCCTGACGTGGATGCCTTCTTGCTGGAGGTCGTTCAGACGGTTGATGACTTCAACCTGAGACCTTCCTAAGCGGTCCAACTTGGCGACACAGAGCAAGTCGCCTTTACGGAGAACAGAGAGGCAGGCACGGAGTTGATGCCTCTTGTCCAGCGTCGTGGTGCTGCTGACCTTCTCAAAGAACACCTCTTCGCATCCGTCTGCCTTGAGGTCCTCCACCTGTGAGTCGGTGGATTGATGAGTGGTGGAACAGCGGGCGTATC